>JAACDH010000723.1 GCA_009936995.1 Rhodobacterales bacterium | reverse complement strand
TGTCGAAGATCGAAGGCGAATGGCCCTTGCACTCCAGCCTGGGGCCCCGCTTGGGAAAAAACATAGACAACCCGATGGTTTTCGATGCCCTCGTTCCGGGAAACTACACGCTCACGGCTCGCGTGGGCGAGTGTAAAGACACTTCGTTAGGCTGCTGGCACGACGAAAAATGTGAGGACGGCTGCAACAGCTACCGCCACAAATTTATCGTTCCCTTCGGACAGGGACAGCTGGAGTGGGACTTCCCCATGCCATCGCCCAAGCCAAAACCCGCTGTCGCCGAGGTCGCTCCCCGACCGTCCCAGGCTCCCAAGACAGTCACCACGCCCAGCCCCAAGGGCCCCGCCAGTCGGGTGGTCTTGGCGTCCGAATTTGCCAGCTGGTTGGGAAGTCATCCCCAATGGCAACAGAAATCCGCCATCCCTGAAGGGCGCGCCAAAGCTGGCTACCTCAAGGGCTGGGACGGCGCCACACCACCCGCTGGCACCGCGAACAAAGCCGTTGTGAATGTGTCTTGGTACTCCGCAAACGCCTACTGCCGAGACCACGGGGGTCTCGCCGACATCGCCGATAAACCTCACCGATGGCCGGAGGGCGACACCACCCCGTACATCGAGCTCCGCAGTAACGAAGGAAAGCCGGCCTGGCGCTCCAACGACGGGCGCGACAGCACTCAAATCGGACTCGCGGATATCATGGCGCTTGCTGGGTTTCGCTGCAAGCGCTAGAGCCGCCACGCCACGAGCCTCAACGATGCGGTGATGGCCTTCTTTGCCGCCGCCTAGCCCACCCAGAGCCGCGCGTTTCGGAACATCCGTAACCAAGGACCGTCGGGGCCCCAATCGTCCGGAGCCCAAGAATTAGCCACGGTTCGGAACACACGCTCGGGATGCGGCATCATCGCGGTTACCCGACCGTCGACGTTGGTGATGGCGGCGATGCCCTCGGGCGAACCATTCGGATTCAGTGGGTACTGTTGGGTGACCTGTCCGTGATTATCGACGTAGCGCGCGCTAATCAGACTGGTTTGGCTGAGCCCTTGGAGGTCGGAGCTGCGGGCGAAGAGCGCCCGACCCTCGCCATGTGCCACCGCTACCGGCAGCCTTGAACCCGCCATTCCTTTGAGGAAAATACTGGGCGACTCTCCGATCTCGAGCGTAGAGACACGAGCCTCGAATTGCTCGGAGTGGTTGCGGACAAAGCGTGGCCAGTGCTGAGTTCCAGGGATGATCTCTTGGAGAACGGCGAGCATCTGGCAGCCATTGCGGACGCCGAGCGCGAAGGTGTCCGGTCGCTCGAAGAAGTTCTGGAAAGCGATACGAGCCCGCGGCTGAAACAGAATGCTCTTGGCCCAGCCACCGCCGGCGCCCAATACGTCGCCGTACGAGAAGCCGCCGCAGGCCACCAAGCCCTTAAAGTCGGTGAGATCACTCGTTCCGTCCAGAATTTGGCTCATGTGAACGTCGACGGCGCTGAATCCGGCGAGATCGAAGGCCGCGGCCATCTCGATCTGGCCGTTCACCCCTTGCTCGCGGAGGATGGCCACCCGGGGTCGCTCGGCGAGACCGGCTACGATGTTCTCGTTGGCGTCGAAACCAACGACAGGCGACAGGCCGGGATTGTTCTCCTCGAGGAGGCCGTCGAACTCTTCTTGAGCGGTTGCGGGGTTGTCGCGCAGCGCCGCCATACGGTAGCTGTTCTCTGCCCAGGTGCGATGCCAGGTGGTGCGACTGCCTTCGAGGACCACCGAGCCGCCATGGGAGAACCGAATTTCGTCGCCTTCGACCACATCCCCCAGGACGTGAATGATGCCGGAGAGACCGTGTCCCCGTAGCGTTCCCAGCGCGGCGTCGAGCTCGTCGTTACGCACCTGGATGACCGCGCCCAGCTCTTCGGAGAACAAGGTCGCCAATGCATCTAAGCCAAGGCTGTCGAGGTGGAGGTCGACACCGCAGTGACCCGCAAAGGCCATCTCGGCGACGGCCGCTAGCAGTCCGCCATCGGATCGGTCGTGGTACGCCAACAGCCCGCCCGCCGCCGCCAGCTCTTGGACGGCCAGGAAGAAGCGCTTGAAAGCGGCCGGGTCGTCTAGATCCGGCGGGATCTGACCCAGTTGGTTGTACACCTGGCCCAACACAGAGCCGCCCAGTCGATTTTTCCCAGCGCCCAAATCGAGCAGCAGCAACGTTGTGCCACCTTGGTCGGTGCGCAGCTGTGGCGTGAGCGTGCCTCGGGCGTCGTTCACGGTGGCAAAGGCGCTGACGATGAGCGACAGGGGCGATGTGACCCGCTCTTCTTCACCGTCGACCTCCCACACGGTTCGCATGGACATCGAGTCCTTGCCCACAGGGATGCAGATTCCCAGGGCGGGACAGAGCTCCATTCCCACCGCGCGAACGGTGTCGTACAGGTTGGCATCTTCGCCGGGATGGCCTGCGGGCGCCATCCAGTTTGCAGAGAGCACCACATCGCCGAGCGCGGTGATCCGAGCGGCAGCCAGGTTCGTGAGGGCCTCGCCAATGGCCATGCGCCCCGCTGCGGGACCGCTCAACAGGGCCACCGGCGTACGCTCGCCCATGGCCATGGCCTCGCCAAAGTATCCTTTGAAGGTGGTGGTGGTGACCGCCACGTCGGCGACGGGGACCTGCCAGGGACCCACCATCTGGTCGCGGGCAACCAGGCCAGTGATGCTGCGATCTCCGATGGTGATCAGGAACTGCTTGCTGGCAACAGTGGGGAAGCTCAACACCCGGGCAGCGGCCTCGGCGAGGTCGACGTCATCGAGGGCAAAGGCCGGACGAGCGGGGCTGAGGTGCTCGGCCACCCGATGCATCTGCGGCGGCTTGCCGAACAGCACCGAAAGCGGGAGGTCGATGGGGCTGTCGCCGAGCTCGATGTCATCCAGAGAGAGGTGTTTCTCTTCGGTGGCGACGCCGACCACGGCGTACGGCGCGCGCTCAGTCTTGCAGATGGCCTCAAAGACGTGCAAATCGTCGGGATGAATGGCGATGACGTAGCGCTCTTGGGCCTCGTTGCACCAGATCTCGACGGGAGACATGCCGCGCTCGGCGTTGGGCACGTTGCGCAGGTGGAACTGGGCACCGCGATCGGCGTCGTGCACCAGCTCGGGGAGCGCGTTGGAGAGACCGCCGGCGCCGACATCATGGATGCTGACGATGGGGTTGCGTTCGCCGAGCTGCCAGCAGCGGTCGATGACCTCTTGGCAGCGACGCTTAATCTCGGGGTTGGCGCGCTGCACACTAGCGAAGTCGAGGTGCTCACTGCTGGCGCCACTGGCCATTGAGCTGGCCGCGCCACCGCCCAGGCCAATCAACATCGCAGGACCGCCCAGGACCACCACTACATCTTGGTCGGCGATGGGGTTCTTGAGGACGTGATTGTCGCGTATATTGCCCAGTCCACCTGCGATCATGATGGGTTTATGGTAGCCGCGCCACTCCTCGCCGTCATGGCCGGGAACGCACATCTCGAAGTTGCGGAAGTAGCCGGTGAGGTTCGGTCGACCGAACTCGTTGTTGTAGGACGCGCCGCCGATGGGCCCCTCGAGCATGATGTCGAGGGCGCTGGCGATTCGATCGGGCTTGCCCGGACCGTGCTCCCACGGACGCGCAAAACCAGGAATTCGTAGGTGAGACACAGAGAAGCCGCTCAAGCCGGCCTTGGGCTTCGAGCCGCGACCGACAGCACCCTCGTCGCGGATCTCGCCGCCGTTGCCCGTGGCTGCACCGGGGTTCGGAGAGATGGCGGTCGGGTGGTTGTGCGTCTCGACCTTCATCAAGATGTGTACCGGCTCTATCGTCGCTTGGTACTCGCGGGTGTCGGGATCAGGGAAGAACCGAGCCGACTCAGAACCCCGCATGACCGCGGCATTGTCGTGATAGGCCGACAAAACCCGACCGGGGTTCTGTTTGTGCGTGTTGCGGATCATGCCAAACAACGACCGCTCTTGAAGCGCACCGTCTAGCGTCCAACTCGCGTTAAAGATTTTATGGCGACAGTGCTCGCTGTTAGCCTGGGCGAACATCATGAGTTCGACGTCCGTGGGATTGCGCCCCAGGGCGGTGAACGCCTCCACCAAGTAGGCGATCTCGTCTGACGACAGCGCTAAGCCGAGCTCGATGTTCGCCACGGTGAGCGCATCGAAGCCACCACCAAGCACGTCGATTCGAGCCAACGGACGCGGGGTATGGGTCTCGAACAGCACGGACACGTCATCTTTGACCGTAAACACCGCCTCCATCATCCGATCGTGGATCAGCGGAAACACCGCTGACCGCTCGGCTGGAGAAAGTAACGAACCGTCGGACTTTTCGAAGGCGTAGACCGCACCGCGCTCGAGGCGGGCCACGCCGCTCAGACCGCAATTCCAGGCAATCTCGGTGGCCTTAGACGACCACGGAGACATCGTGCCTGGCCGTGGAACCACAGTGAGCAAGGTGGAGCGTGGATTTGGCGCCACGCGAACCGCATCCGGACCGTAGGTGAGTAAGGCCGCGAGCTTTTCCTGCGCGGCCCCGTCTAGCGGTTCCGAAAGATCCGCGAAGTGAATCCAATCTGCGCGAACGCGGATGAGATCTGGCACCAATGTCTGCAACGACGCCAGCAGTTTTTCCACTCGAAATGCCGACAGCGCCGGACCGCCTCGCAACTGCATCATGGCTTACTCCGCCGGTGAGTTCGCGCCTCGACCGGAGCGCCGGATAACCCAGTTGGCGGTCTTGTCGCGGGTTGGGTACAATGCGGTCCCCTGCCCTTGGAGCACTACGATGCGTCAACGCACACTTCTCCCCATCGCTGTTCTTGCGATCCTCGCCTCTCCTGCCGCGTATGCCGTAGACTTCAACGCGGCGCTCGAGCTGTGGAACGTCACCGAGGCCGGCCAAGACGGCAACCGCTCCGACGACATGGGCACGGGTGTGGCGATCGACAGCACGGGTCACTACGTCGTCTCGGGCTTCCTCGACGGCGCCGCCGGCCAT
>JAACDH010000159.1 GCA_009936995.1 Rhodobacterales bacterium | reverse complement strand
GACTACATCAAGCGGGTCGACAAGATGCTAGAGGTTGGCGCCAAAGTGTCGTACCAGCGATTCAGCGAAGACGACCAAAACGAGTCCCTTCGCAAGGTGGCCCGCAATCGCTCCATCCAGTGGTTGAACAACCGCGTCCAGCTGGGCAAGACCACAGCAGAGGCCCTCAAACTGTGCTCCTCCACCTCGGGTTCTGACGAGGTCTGCCAAGCCAGAATGCACGACGTAAAGGCCGAAGCCACCATCGTCCTGGTGTCCATACCGATCGGCGCCACGGTGACCGTAGACGGCATCAGCGTAGGCGACGCGCCGGTGGCGGTGTCCATGTCCCACGGCGCCCATACCGTTGGCATGACCGGGCCCAAAGGCACCGTTGAACATTCGATCACCGTAGGCGTAGACGACGCCACCCGGTGGACCTGGAGAAGCGGTGAAGACCGTTGGGAGTCCAGCTTCTAGCGCTGAGGCGTCGACCGCTCTCCGCACCTCGTAGACCGCCTCAGATCGGAGCGGGCCACGCTATTTCTTTGACTTTCGCTTCTTGCGCGCTGGCTCTGGCGTCTTCAGGGCCTCGACCATGGCCTCGCGGTAGGTGCGGGCCTTGAACGAGAACGATTTCTTGGCCGCCCGCCACTTGTTCAGACGGCGATGGGCCCGAAACTCCCCGCAAGACCGAAGGACCACGCCAAACGCTAGCCGCTCGTCATCGGTTCTTACGGACCACGACTTCTTGTTCACGTAGACGGCGCCGCCCGTGGCCCAGGCCTTGCGCACGTCGCCCTGCCAGGCGCACTCCTTCACCGCCTTTTCATGTTCGAAACGCAGGGTTTCGTCTATGACGGGTGCTTCAACGGACGCCTCGTCAACGGGCACTTCTTCGACCGGCACTTCTTCGACCGGCGCCGCCTCTGCCACCGCGTCGGAGCCGCTCGGCAGCGGAGGCTCCGTGTACCACTTCGGCGTAGAGATGCTGGTGGGCGTACCCAACAGGTCTTCGGGGAAGGCCGCTCCGTCCTGCCACATCGTCAAGGTCGCCACACCGCTTTTGTCGACCACCTGGAGTAAGTGAGGCACCGAAACTAGCGCCCTTGCCTCTGACGAGAGCCGGCCGTCGAACAGCACAGCACCCTTCTTTGGGAACACGAGCGCCTTGTCCTCGGTACCGCCAACCGCGGCCGTAGGCAACGTCTGCAACATCTGCTCATAGGACTCAAGACCCGCGGAAACCGATGTATCTCCCTGTATTTTCCGAGCCAACAGCGCCCAAGCCACCGCATCTTCGTCGTCTTGGGCGTAAAAGGCCACCACCGACATCTGGCGCGCGTACCGCCCCAGGTCGGCTGGGGTGACGACTTCGGCTGTGCAGCGCATGACACCGTGCACATCGTCGAGAATCCGCTGGGCCAGCGTGCCGTTTCCGCTGGTGATGGCGTCGTCCACTGCGTCCATGGCCTCACGCCACTCGGACAGCGCAAACTGACCAGGGCACACCTCATCTTGAGCGTTTGCCAACCCAGAGATCAAGGTCAAAATCACCATAAAGTGCATTGGAACTACCTCCGGGCTGTACGGAGAGCCGAATACGATAAGCCATAACTTCCCAAGAGGGCGCCGGCGACCCGGGCTACCCTCACTTGTCTGGATTCGCCGTAGGCCGCAAACGGCAGTAGACACTGTTCTAAATCTCACGCTAAGCAGGCAATGACTCGCGGGTTCCATGGACAAGCGGTCGTCAAACGAGCTACTTCCCGCCCCTTACACACGTATGTCAAACCCCGGCGTAATAAACGATGGCTGACTTAGAGAAGAACGCTAACCTCGACCTCCTGAAAAACGGCCTTCGAGGTGGTATGGGCTTTGGCGCTGCCGTCTCCATCGTGCACGTCGGCAACGGCATCGGCCTCATTCTGGTCCTTGGCTTACCCGCACTCACTGTGTTTGCCGGCCAAGCGCTGCTGCTGGAGTTCGTGTTTGCATCCGCGATCGGCACGCTGATGGCCCCGTTGTACAAGCTGCCGAACAGTCGCTGGACGCACCCCGTACTGATGATGCTGTTCTGGCTGGGCCTAGAGCGCTGGGTGGCTGTCGATCCCAGTAAGCTGGCCATGTGGGTCGCACCGCCCATCATCTCCCTGGTCGTATTCGCAATCGGCCGCGCCATCTTCGAACGCAAACCCGCCGTCACCTATGGTTTAGCCGTGGCACTCTCCGCCGGTCTACTCCTCGCCCCCGTCATCCGCGACATGGGCAAGGAAGAGGTCATGGTCGAGGTTGAGCGCGGCACCCCCGAGGCCGGCGCTCCCGATGTGCTGTTCATCGTCATGGACACGGTCCGCGCCCAGTCGTCGTCGGTCTACGGCTACGAGCGCCCAACCACCCCGGTCCTCGAAGAGCTCGCCAAAGAGGGTCTGCTGTTCAACGACGCCAACGCGCCCGCAACGTGGTCCCTGCCCGCTCACGCGGCGCTGTTCACCGGAACCTTCCCCAGCTACAACAACGCCAATGGCGAGACGCGCTTCCTCGCCAGCAAGCCACTCCCCACCCTCGCCGAAGAGCTCGCCCGCCAAGGTGGCTACGAGACCCGCTGCTTCAGCGCCAACCCGCACATCAGCGACAGCTTTGGCCTCACCCGCGGATTCATGGCCAACGACAAGGCCTGGCTCTCCAACGATGGCGGTCGCAACTTCACCTTCGTGTTCCGCCTCATCGACGCCTTCGGCATCGGCGGCGCCGACGACAAGGGTGGTCGAAAGGTGGTCGGCAACATCGAAGAGTGGATGGCTAGCCGCCCCGAAGACGGCCCGCCCCAGTTCGTGTTCGTCAACTTCCTCGAAGCGCACTTCCCCTTCCACCAGGTGCCCGAAGAGTTTCTGTGGAAGTGGCAAAACAACAGCCGCAGCGAGTTGAACAACATCAACCAAATCGCCTTCGGCGTGCAGTTCGGCCGTCAGCTCTCCACCGAAGAGATCGAGCGCGTTCGCCAACCCCTCACCGATCTGTACGACTCCGGCGTGCTGTACACCGACTACCTGGTGGGCCAGACCGTCGACATCTGGCGCGACGCCGGAATGCTCGACAACACCATCGTCGTCATCGTCGGCGATCACGGCGAAGTAGTGGGCGAGCACGACGCCTTCGGGCACGTCACCCCGGTCCTCGAACAAGACCTGCGCGTGCCCATGTTGTTCCGGTACCCCGCCAAGATCCCCGGCGGCTCTACCTACGACGACGCCGTGTCCACCGTCGGCATCTACGCCACAGTCATGGACCTGGCCGGCCTCGACAGCATCGCCAAGCCCCAGGTCACCACGCTGCTTCCCGCCATTGACGGCGCGGACGTCGGCAAGCCCGTCATCGCCGAGCGCTTCGAGGAGCATATGCTCGCCTCTCGGTTCGCTCCTGGCACCGCAAATGGCAAGGGCGAGCAAGTGAACCCCCACGGTCGCTTCCGAACCTACCGCTCTGGCGACTACAAGCTCGTGCAGCACACCACCGACGGCGAATTCCTGTTCAACCTCAAGGAAGACCCCGAGGAAATGTACGATATCGCCGAAAAGGAGTGGAAGGTTTTCGACCAGCTCAAAGAAGAGCTCGCTGAGTACCAGCAATCCTTGGGCCTGCCCAACCTCGACGCAGAGGTTACAGCGCCCCGCGAAGCCCCCGAAATGACCGCATCCGAGCGTCAAGCGCTCATCGATCTTGGCTATCTCGAAGAGTAGCCCGGCCACAGGAACCACCATGGACACCATTCTCTCGCGGATGTCGCGCGTCTACCGAATCATTCGGAATGTGCACGGCGTCTATGTACTGCCGCTGTTCG
>JAACDH010000158.1 GCA_009936995.1 Rhodobacterales bacterium | reverse complement strand
TAGACGACCTGCACTTTGCCCCGGCCGAGCTGTACAAGAAGGTCAGCCGCTTCCCTAGTCCCATGGACTTCATCGCTGAAGACGCCGCGACGTTTGCGGCCCTTCAGAACGGCTACAACGACGACATGGCGTCGGCAAAGTCGGCCAAGCCCGTCCGTGAGCCCGGCGACACCGCGGTTTACATCCTGCCGAACGAGAAGTGGGCCCGTCGGGTGAGCGGCGTATACAGCAACGGCCTGGCCCGCTCTGCGCCCGACCGCGGCCATGCGGTGCTGACCAATAAGGCTGATGGAACCTTCCTGGTCAGCGTTCGCGCTCCGTTGAACAACAAAACGGGCGCCGACGAGCTCTGCCGGTCCTTTCCCACAGGCGGTGGGCGCAAGGCGGCGGCGGGCATCAACGCGCTTCCGGAGGACATGCTCGACACATTCATGGATCGGTTCGCGAGCTTCTACGCGCAGTAAGTTCGCGATTCGAACGCCGCCCAGCGTGTTCCGCGCCTTTCTTCGACGCTAGAGCCCAAACCCGTCGCCTCCCTCGTCGATCGGATATGCGACCTCGGTGCAACTCTCCCTCGAAGATACGCCTTACTCTTGGACCCTGCGGGTCGAAGAGGCGGGTGACCAGTCCGTTCGACTGCACGCGCTGACGTCGTTTGAAGACGCCTCGGACAGGTTGTACCGACATCTTCAGGGTAGGGGTAGCGCCGGTTATCGCCAAGACATCAGTCCGATGTTCGGGGTAATCTGGGGGTCGTGTCGGGCAGTGGTAGACCGCCTGGTCGAGGTGGGGGACGAGCTAGACGGGCAACGTATTCTGGAGCTTGGTTGTGGTCTTGCGCTGCCTTCGTTGGTAGCCGCTCGCTACGGCGCGGAGGTGATGGCCACCGATATGCACCACCACGCCGAGGCCCTGCTCGCCAAAAACATGGTCGAAAATGACGTATCTGGGTTGGTGTATTCGAACCTAGACTGGCGCGAACCTGCACCTAGCCAGGTCCCTTTGGGTGGCTTCGACCGTGTCTTGGCGTGTGATGTGCTGTTCGCCTACGAGCTTCCCGAGCTGGTCATTGCCCAATTTGCACGGTTCCTTGCTCCCGGCGGCGTGGGCTGGCTGACGGATCCCGGTCGGGCTTGGCTGGACGAGGTGGTCGCCGCAGGCGAGCGGCACCATCTGATCCTCAACATCGATGTGGTAGAGGTGATTCGGCCCGGAAAGCAAGAGGACATCTACTTTATCGAGATCCGACGACCCAAGGGTTAGCGCTTGTCAGATCGTGGGGGTGGGCGGCGGGTGGCGAAGGGCTCTTGGGCATACTCACAGATTGTGTATTGGTTCTTGCCGGCCTTCTTGGACTCGTAAAGCTGCTCGTCGGCCCGTTTCAGTAAAGCGTCTGCGGTTCGGCCGCTCTCGGGGAACACGGCGACGCCAACGCTCGCTGTGACCTGGAGGATGTGATTGCCCAGGTTGAATGGCTCGGCCAATGTGCTGACGACTCGGCTCGGGGTCTGATGAAGGTCGGTGATGCCCTCGCCCGTGTCTACGATGATCACAAACTCGTCGCCGCCCATTCGCGCGCAGAGGTCGTACTCGCGCATGGTGCTTTGTAGGCGTTGACCGACCTGTTTAAGCAGTACGTCGCCCACATCATGGCCGTATTCATCGTTGATGCCCTTAAAGCCATCGAGGTCCAAATAGAGGACTGAGAAGCGTCGGCACAGACGCCTGTATCGAACCACCAGGCTCTGAAGCTGGACCATGGTGGCGCGGCGATTGGCGAGACCGGTGAGTGGGTCGCGGCTGGCCAGGTGCATAAACCGTTGCTCGGTGCGTTTGCGCTCCTGGGAGAAACGTACGGACCGGCGTAGCTGACCGTGGGTGACTACGCCTTTGACCAAGAAGTCCTGGGCGCCGGCGCGGATGGCCTCGAACGCAAGCTCGTCGTCCTCGGTGTCGGAGACCACCACGATGGCGATGTGGCTGGCGGCCTCTTGAAGACGCTGAATGAGGACCAGCCCGTCGCAATCTGGCAGCAAGATGTCGGTAATCATTAAGTCGTACTGGGAGTCGTGCAGCATCCGAATCGCTTCGCGAAGGGAGCGTGCGCGGTCGATCTGGTAATCGGTCCCGTCTAGTCCGCCCGTCAAGATGGGGGTGAGCGCCAACGCATCCTCATCGCTTCGTAGGAGGAGCAGCGTGCGTACGCTCTGGGATTTGGATGTGGTCAGCGGCAAGGTTGTTCTCGAATGTAGCGGTCTGACTTGACCGATGAGGCTGCAGACGATCGCCATCCTATCGGTCTAACGTCTCCCCGTTGTTAGCGGAAGTGGCGCGTCTCGTGACCCTCAAAATATCTTTTTTATCGATATCCTATGTTGGCGGTACAGATTACTCGGGTGGAAGGAAATGATTGTACGACGAGTCCGATCGAATAGTTGGATGCTGGCAGCGCTGGACGCTCGGCGCAGGCAGAAATTCCACTTGGCAGTTCGTGGACCCTGGGAAAAACTCCTGTGGTCACGTTCGTTCCGGAGATTGTGTTTATGGCAATAAAGAAACTGATGCGGTCGCGAGACGGCTATTTGGGGGGGGTTTGCGCGGGTATCGGGGAGCACTACGGAGGGGATACCAATGTCATCCGCATGGGCGCAATCTTGGCATTATTTGTAGGGTTTCCCGTCCCATTTGCGTATTTGTTCGCCTTGTTTACGCTGTCCAAAGCGCCAAAACTCGTCTCGGGAAGCGTGGCCGACGAGGAGGTGGCGGCGCCGCGGGTCGCAGAAGTGGCGTGGCAGGCCGATGATGTTGTACTCCGATACCGCCAGAAAATAGTGCCCCATACCGTCGGGTGGAGAACGTTGCTCAAGGCGATGGCCGTGCTGTTTACGACGCTGATGGGGGTTGCGTCCAGTCTTGCCATCTTGTCGGCTATCGTTGCCACGGTCACCGAGGTGGTGCCTTCGCCATCTGTCACGTTGTTCTTCCTCTCTACGTTGTTTGATCCGAACCACCTGCCCAGGGTGATGAGCCTCGGTACAATGCTGGTCCAGGGGCTCGGCATCGCCACGTTCGCGGGGGCGGTGGTCCCGGTGAACCACAGTTTGCGATGCACGCCGAGCGCGCTGATCATTGGGCGTCCGCTGCTGCCCGATGTCCTCATCGCCCTGTCTGAGGTTTCGATGGTGGAGCAACGACCCAAAATGTTGGAGATCCTTTTGGAATCCGGAACACTGATATCCGTTCCCCTGGCGGGAACGGAGGACATTGCCGCGTTTGTCACAGCGCTAAACCGAGGAAATCAGCAGGCGCTGGCTGTGCACACCGACGAGTAATTACGAGGGCAAAACGATCGTCTGTCCTGCAGCGCGGCCGCTGTCGTACGCCCCCATGTCTATGCGAACCCCCCGCCCCTTTTTCAGGCGCATCCGGGCCGACACAAACGCCTCTAGTGCCTTTTCGTGGGTGCTGATGGCACGGTCGACGCGCACCAGCGCCGTTTGGCTCTCTTCGTCGACTACGTCGTCGTTTGCCGCCGACAGGCGCTCGACGATGGTCTGGACGGCTCCGATGCGGAAACCCTTGTGCCACTGCCGAGATTTTACAGTGGCGTGGGTCGCCGACAACCACTCGATTCGCCGTACAAGCCAGTCCCAGAGGGCCTGAACGGCTTCCCGGTCACGACCTCGGCCGATGAGCACGATGGACCGTTCCTTGCCGTGGACCCAGGTGTAGGCCTGGCAGCCGTTGATCTGCGCGAGGGCGCTGGCGAGAATGGTTTTCCAGACCCGGAGTCGTTTTCCGGTCATTAACGGCTCGTCGCGGGCGTCGACGATTGGATCCGGGTCATTGGCTTCGGCTTTCTCCGCCTCAAGAAGACGTTCGAGGCGGTGTTTAGCGATAAGTCGCTGGGCGACAGCGGCAGCGGCAGCGGCCTCGTTGACGTTTGGGGACTCGGCGAGCGCCAGTAGTTTTCGGACGCGATCGAGCGCTGCTTCAGACATCGTGCTCCCCCGGGTGAGCTACCGGGATAACCGGGCTCTATGAAGAACGCGCCACTGATTCTGGGGTCCCACGAGGACATGATTGCTGTCAACAAGCCGGCGGGTATGCCTGTGCATCCAACCGGCCTCGGTGGTCGCGACCTGACCACTTGGCTGAAGAAGCACACCAACAAGAATATGGCGCCCGCCCACAGGCTCGACCAGGGCACGTCGGGAATTGTACTCTGTTCGGCCAAGACCAAAGTGCGTGCCAAGATCTCGGCGTGGCTCGAAGCGGGCGAGGTAGACAAGACCTACGTGGCGCTGGTCTTTGGAAAGACGCGCGAGAAAGGCACGATACGTCGGCCGCTGCGCGATGCTCGTCGCAAGAAGGATCTGGACGCCGAGACCCGCTACCGCACGGTAGAGTCCTTCGAGAAGTGGTCGTTGCTCGAGGTTTACCCGGCCACGGGTCGCAAACACCAGATCCGTCGACACCTTCAGGGCTTGGGTCACGCGGTGGTGGGCGACGATCGCTATCGTCAGCGCGGAAAGCCCACGGTTCCTGGTTTTCCAGGCCGTCTGTGGTTGCACGCGGGTCGGGTTGTGTTGCCGGATGGCGAGGTGTTCGAGGCGCCCATTCCCGCCGAGCTGAAGGCACACCTAGCGCTGCTGCGCGAGTCGATTACCGTCGAAGAGTAGGCGCTGATCTTCCCGCGAACGCGTTAGTCTTCGTACACCCACGGGAGCTCGGTTGACCGTTCTGAAGACCCACGACATCTACTTTGCCTATGGCCGCCACAAGGTGCTCAACGGCCTCGATTTGGTGGTGCCACGCGGTGAAGTCTACGGTTTTCTCGGTCGGAATGGCGCAGGAAAGACCACGACTTTGCAAATCCTGCTCGGCATCTTGGTGCCCGGTTCGGGCACCCTCGACTTTGGCGGGAAGACGGTTCGAAGGATGTCGCCTAGTCTTAAGCAGCGCATCGGATATGTCAGTCAGAGCCAACACTTTTACGAGTGGATGAAGGTCAAACGCCTGGCGAGCTTTGTGTCTGGCTTCTACCCCATGTGGTCGCAAAAAGACTTCAACCGCCTCATCCAAGATCTCAGCATCGACGCCAACCAGAAGGTGGGCACGCTGTCGGGCGGCACCAAGATGAAGCTGGCCATGGCGCTCGCCCTCGCCACTCAGCCCGAGCTGTTGGTCCTCGATGAGCCGACGGCCGGCGTCGACCCCATCGCCCGGCGCGAAATCCTCGACTTGCTGCGAAAAGTGGCCAAAGACGAGGGAAAGACCGTGTTGTTTAGTACCCATCACATCGACGAAGTCGAAGAGATCGGCGACAACGTGGGCGTGTTGCATGAAGGCGAACTGGTGTACCAAGATCGCGTCGACGGTTTGGTGGCCTTCGCTCGCGAAAAGACGGGTAAAAGCATCGAAGATCTCGAGGGTGCCTTCTTGGCGTTGGTCGCGAGTGACCTCACGTGATGACCCTGTTGCGTTCGAGCGCTGCCCTGGTTCTCAAAGAGATTCAGCATCACATCGGCACCTTCATCGGCCTGGGAATCCTCACGCTTCCCTCCGTATTTCTGGCGTTGGTGCTTACCTTGGGCACTGGTGGTGTCAGCTTTGTGGCCAGCGCGACCGGCCTCATCTATTACTGGATTCCAGTGGTGGTGTTCGGGGTAATTCGGCGCCTAGTGGTGCTTGAACACGAGGAGGGAACGCATAAATTCCTGGCCTCCCTGCCTCCGCCGGCGTGGCTGCGGGCCTCGGTGAAGTGGGTGGTGGGCCAAGTTGCGGTCGCCGCCATCGCGCTGCCGATGTTCTTCATCGTGGTGGGGCTCGCCAGTCTCCGCGAGATCGTGTCGATTTTCTGGGTGTTTCAGCTATTCACTCAGGTCAGTCTAGTGATTATGGGTTGGACAGCGGTCACCTTCGCGGTCGCTCATTTGGGCCGGTTCCGGCACTGGGTCTGGCTGGGCTTAATGGCCTCGCTGGTTTTGTTCGACGAGATCCCTCATTGGCAGCAGTACACCTGGTTTGCGGCCTTGGCCGAGCCTACTGATGCCTACCGACATCACGTCCCTTGGGCCGGTCTGGCGACCTCGGCTGTGTGGATCGTGGCGGGCACAACCGTGGGGCTGTGGCTGGCCTCGTTCCGTGGCGGACAGCTACCGGTGGTCTGGTACCGAACCTCGTCGGCGCTCGACCGTGTGCTCGGTGCGTCGGTAATTATCCTCTGGATGTTGGTGGCCGAGGTGTACCCCGAGATGGGCGCGGGTTCGTTGTACGGGTGGGAGACCCTTCCCGAGGTGGCAGAGGGTGTGCACGTGGCCAGCGATGTCCTTCACCCGTGGGGGATCGCCGTGGGCACGGCACAAGACCGTTTGTACGGATTCACCAAAGATGAGGTTCGTAGTAGGATTGTTCTGATCCCCGAGGCGGCGGATGTGCGGCCTTTGGCGTCGCCGGTTCGCATCGACCTCTGGGACCGCGATCAGGTCATCTTCCGAGTCAAAGGTCCGGTGGATTCTGCCGGCGTGGCGCGGATTATTCGGGGAGAGCTCGAGCAGCGCTCAGCCGGCGCGCTGGTGCACGCCACCGATCGTGGATGGCTCCGAGACGGAATTGGGCTGTACGTAAGCGAGCCGTTGGGCGACCGAAAATGGTCGGAGCGGCGCGCGGCCTACGCGATTTCTTACGGTCTGAAACGCGATGATTTACTGGACTGGGAAGGTATCCTCGACACCTGGGGTGAGGACGTGGCCTCGGGTATTGGCGCCGTCGGTATTCGCGAATGGGCGCAGCTGGCCGGAGAAGACAAGGCGGGCGCCGTGGTTCAAGACGTGCTGATGCCGGTGTTGCCCGAAGACAGCACGGCGGCGTGGCGCATGGCCGAGATGCCCTCCCAGCCCGCAGGGGTCTCCGCAGACGACCTCGCCGACGCCTGGTGGATGGCACTCCAACAGGCCCACGATAGGCGCAGTGACGAGGTGTTCGGCGTGCCACGCCTCCAGGGAACTGTCCAACTTGTGCCCGCCGAGGCCTCCAACGTCGACGTGGGCTGGCGCTTGAACGGCTCTCCGCCCGACGGTGCCGAGCTGGTGGTCTGGCCCATCGCGCCGCTGCGGTTGCAGCCGGTCTACGGTGCGCCCGTGTGGATCTTACCGGTCAACGACAACCGGGGCGTCGGTCCTACCTGGGCGCCGGCTGATAGCCAGGTCCGCGCCACGGTTCGTGTGTGGTCCGAGCTGCTCCAGGGCCATGTGGTGATGGGATGGCAGCGGCTGGAAGAACCCTAGCCAAGCCTCCCGAGCGATGGGCGGATTCAGCGTGCTGGTGCCGCAGTGAAGACCGTAAATTCGGCGGTCTATCGAATGTGGTAAGACTCTCCTAATGAGAAACTTCATCACCGTCTTTCTGTTGTTGGGTGCATGCCAGCAAAAAGGTCAACCGCTGGGCACAGGTCAAGACACCGGTGCGTTCACGCCATCCACCACTACCGCGTCAACCACCGCGTCAACCACCACGTCAACCACCAGCTCCCCGACCACCTCCACCTACCTGGGTCCCGATATCGACGGTGACGGCATCACCGACTGGCTCGACAACTGCCCCGAGATCGCCAATCCCGGGCAAGAGAACAGCGATTACCCGGACGACGACGTGGGGGATGTCTGCGATGACGACCTGGACAACGACGCCATCCCCGACGAATTCGATCCTTACCCTACCGACCCGCTCTGGCCCGGCGTCGCCCTGAACGAGACGGTGTACCCCAACACATCCAACGCTCTGTACACGTTTAACGTCATTCAACACACCCTCTCACTAGTGGGCAGTTTCACCGGCGGAATATCCAGCGTCACCGACCTGGCGATCGACCAATACGGTGTGCTCTACGCCATGGATTGGTACAGCCTGTACGTGTGTCGCCCCGACACCGCCGAGTGCCGATACCAAGCCGACCTACCTTCATTGACCAGCAATGGCATGACCTTTGTGCCGCCCGGAACCGTGTTTCCCGACCGCGACGCCCTCATCGCAGTGGGCAACGACGGGTCGTGGAACCTGTTGGAGCGCACGGGCCAGCAAATCGTGGCTACCTCGCTGGGCTCATACGGCAGCGGAGTGTTGTCCAGCGGCGACGCCTACTCCATGTCGGGCATCGGCACCTGGGCCACCGTGATCAGCAGCTCCAACGACAGCATCATCGAGGTCGACCCACTCACGGGCGCGCAGATCGGCGTCCTTGGAAGTGCTCCCAGCGCAGGGATTTGGGGTGTTGCGGGCTGGGGTACCGACATGTTCTTGTTTGATTCTTCGGGCGACATCTACTCGGTCGACCTGCTCAACGGAGCCACCAGCCTGTTGAACAGCAGCGGCCTTTCTTGGTGGGGTGCGGGCGTGCGTACCGTCATTCCGCCAACCCCTTAATCTACGCCCGTCGGGTCACAAACCGCCCCAGGGTGAGGCCGCCCCGAGAGAGACGTTGTAGCTGCCCTCTCAGCCGTCTCTAGAATCCATCGGTGGCACCGGCTGGTTGCCCAAGATCTCCTCGATCTTGGCGTTCACATCGGCCGTCAGCTTTGGAATCAACGAGACCGCCTTCATATTCTCGACCACCTGGGAAGTACGGGAGGCGCCGGTAATCACCGTGCTGACGTGGGGATGGCTGGCGGCCCAGGCTAGGGCGAGCTGCGCCATGTTGCCGCCTAGGTCCTGGGCGATGGCGGACAGCTGACGCACCTTGTCGATTTTGGCGGGGTAGTCGGGGTCTTCGGTGATGGTCTTGCGCAGCCAGTCGTACTGGGGCAGAGACAGCCGAGAGCCGTCGGGCACGCCGTCGTTGTATTTCCCAGTGAGCAATCCGCTGGCCAGGGGGCTCCAGGTGGTGGTACCCAGACCCGTGTCGCGGACGAGGTCTTTGTATTCGACTTCGACGCGCTCACGGTGGAACATATTGTACTGCGGCTGCTCCATCTGCGGACCCATCATTCCGAGCTTATCGGCCACTCGCCAGGCTTCTCGGATTTGATCGGCGCTCCACTCGCTGGTGCCCCAGTAGAAGGCCAAGCCGCGGTCGATGACGTGGTTCATGGCCCGGACGGTCTCTTCGATGGGCGTGTTGGGGTCGGGTCGGTGGCAGTAGACGAGGGCGACGTACTCGAGCTGGAGGCGTTTGCAGGCGGCTCTGACCCCCTCGACGATATGTTTGCGCGACAGCCCACGTTGGTTCGGACCTGAGCCACCCCAGAAGATTTTGGTCGAAGCGATGTAGGTGTCGCGGCCCCAGCCCAGCTCCTTGATGGCTTGGCCCATGATCTCTTCGGGCCGACCATCGGCATAGGCCTCGGCGTTGTCGAAGAAGTTGCAGCCGGCGTCGTAGGCGGCAGACATGGCCTCTTTTGCGGCGGGAACTGCCATCTGATGGTCGAAGGTGACCCACGAGCCGTACGACAGCACAGAGACCTTGAGTCCCGAGTTGCCAAGGTAGGTGTAGGGCATGTCCATGTGCGGCTCCGAGTCTGGGGCCGCTTGCCTTAAGCACGGGAGATGGCGCGTCTAGATGGATTGGGCGCTTGGCTGTATACTCCTGGTAATTCCGCACTCGGCCGAGGTCCCCATGCGCGCCTGCCTTCGACTTCTCCTGCTGTCCACGGCATCCTTCCTGTTCATCCAGGTCGCGCAGGCCGCCGACTTTACTGGCCCTTACGACGCCAGCAACTGGCAGATCGACCCAATCCCTGACGGCACGACCACCCTCAATCCCGGCAGCACGTTCGCAACGGCCATCTGGGACTACGACCTAAACTTCGGCGGCGGCGGTGTCTCGTTCCGCACCGCCGAGGTCTCTGTCATCGCCGACGCCGATGGGCTCGCGGCCTTCGATTGGGACTACACTTTCCAACACGCCTGGTATTTGGCGGAAGCCGAGTTGGTCTTTTTCGCCATTGATGCATCCGATGTTCGACAGGAATATCAAGCTTACGACGCGGTAATATCTGGGGGAGATACGGACAATGGCACGATCAGTTCGTTGCCGATAGCGGTGGGCAAGGCGTTCGGCTTCACAGTAGGCGGCGCTAATTTCGATTCTAACTCCTTCCTAAATGGCACGGTCACGCTTTCCAATTTCGAGGTCACCGACTGCTTGGGCGTGCTCGGGGGGTCTGCGACGGTAGACGCGTGTGGCACGTGTGACGCCGACCCAACCAACGATTGTGTGAACGACTGCAATGGCGTGCCTGGGGGTCTGGCGATGCGGGACGCCTGTGGCACGTGCGACGCAAACCCCGGCAACGACTGTTTGGTCGACTGTGCCGGAACGCCTGGGGGCCTGGCGATACTGGACGCCTGCGGCACGTGCGACGCCGACCCAACCAACGATTGTTTGATAGACTGCAACGGTATATTTGGCGGATTCGCGATGCTCGATAACTGCGGCGTGTGCGATGCCGACCCCACTAACGACTGCCCCCGAGACTGCAACGGCGACTGGGGTGGCCTGGCGCTCGTGGACGACTGTGGGGTCTGCGATGAAGATCCCACCAACGACTGTTCCCAGGACTGCAATGGGGACTGGGGCGGGGCGGCCGTTCTCGATGAATGCGGTGTTTGCGACAATGATGTCACCAATGACTGCGACGTCGACTGCAACGGAGATCCCGGCGGAAACGCCACCCTTGACGATTGTGGCGTGTGCGACAGCGACCCCAACAACGATTGCGTCGAGGACTGTAATGGGGACCTCGGCGGCGCGGCCAGCTTGGACGGCTGTGATGTCTGTGATGCCGACCCGAGCAACGATTGTGTGGCGGACTGCAGTGGTGTGTTTGGGGGAACCGCTGAAATCGACGCCTGTGGGGTCTGTTCAGCGGGAAGAACTTACGCCGTCGCCTGCGCCCCCGACTCCAGCGATGGCTTCATCCAGCCTGCGGGCCAAGGCTGCAGTTGCACCACCGGAACCTCGCTCACTGGGTTCTGGACTTCTCTGATGGTGATGGGGCTGACGGCGCTCCGCCGCAGAAGAACGACCGGGTAGGTGCTTGACCTGATTCGTCGCGGGCGCGCGTTCCCCTGCCAACTGTTCTGAGGTTACGCTGCCCACGTGTCGACGTCGCCTTGGGAGTCCCGTGTTCGCCATCGCCCGGAAGGAATTCCAGGAAATCCTGCCCCTGCTGGTGATTTCGGTTGTTGGCGGGCTGTTTTGGTGGTTTGCACACCTCACGTATCCGCTGCCCAGCTTCGACGTCCGCGACACCGTGCACTACATCCTCGAAGACTGGGCGATCTTCGCGGCCCTCGTCGCTTTTGCGGCGGGCCACGGGCGCATCGGTCCAGAGTTTACCCAGGCCACGGTGGCCTTCCTGGATGGTCTACCCACATCGCGGTTCCGGGTGTTCTTCGCCAAGTCCGTGGTGGGCTTTACGCCCGTCTTCCTGCTGGGATTCTTCACGTTTCTAGTCAAGTGGACGGTGGTGGCGGCGCCCGGTGATGTGTCCATGCTTCAGGCCCTGCCGGTGTCGTTGTGGGTGGCCGTTCACTTGTCCATTCTGCTGCTGGCTCACTACGGCGCTGGAATCTTCCTGTCCTGGTTCGGTACTTTGGGCTGGGCCACCTTGTTCACCTTCACCGGCGGCATGCTGGTGCTCACCATCTTTAGCGCGCCAATCCGGGCGTACTACCCACTCATGTGGCGGGTAGTCGACATCAACCTGGTCAACGGCTGGCCCACAGGCATTCGCTTCGGGCCGCTGTTTGTCTGGTCGATAGTGGGTTTTGGCGGCTGGTTTGCGTCGGGTGGTTTGTTCCTCGGCCCCGGAGATCGGCTGGTCAAGGCGGGCTCGATTGTGGGCGCCATTGTCCGGCTGGGCGTGGTCGGTGGACCGGGATGCCTGCTGATGATTCTGGGTAGTGTCTCGGGGTTGGGCCTTGCGATTCAGCTGGGCGACCTGTTCGCCTCCGTCGATCGCGAAGACACCGAGCACTTCCGCTTCCTGATTCGTACGGCAGATCGCGCCGAGGGTCAGTCGCTCCTCAACCAGGCCGAAGACATCCGCAGCCGAATCTCCACGCTGTACGGCCATCCCGGCCCCGAGCGCCTCGACATCGAGCTCACCGGCGTCTCCAACCACTACGAGGGCGTCACTGTTCAAGGCAAAATCCAGATGCACAGCTCGGCCCGGCCGCTCACCTTGGCCCACGAGCTGTCCCACGCCTGGAGCCAAGACATCCGGCAAGACTCGGGCGGCGCCAGCGCCTGGCGGTTCTACGAGGAGGGCCTGGCCACTTGGGCAGAGAGCGTGATGGGCGAGCGCGAAGCCCCAAGTTCCCACGAAGTTGCCTGGCGAACCGGTCAAACCGACTGGCTGTTGCTGTTCGCGGATGGCCGCCGTACGGCCCTGTATGACCCCGATCAAGTGTACCCCCTAGGGGCCATCTGGGCCGACGCCCTCGATGAGGTCGGCGGAGCGGAGGCACCCACCTGTGTGGTTCGCGCCTGGCCTTCGGTGGGCGAGAAGATGCCTGAGGCCGACGGTTTACCTCGGTGGTACGCGGTACTCGACCAGTGTGGCATGAAGTTCGGCGATGTGGTCGCGGCCTACGACCGCCGGGTGACCATGGATTCGTCCTATTGGCCCGACGAAGGTGTCCAGTTGACCGCGGATGGCGGCACCATTGTGGTGACGACCAGCCGCGACGATGCCACCATGTGCCGCTGGCGAGCCTCGCCCACAGAGGCCCGGAGCTCATATCAGAGTGCGCCGGTGGTCAACGGGTCGTGCGACATTCCTCGCTGGATGATCAGCGGCACCTTCGAGTTCCAACAGACGTACCTCAACGCAGACGGCGGATTGGGATTCGCCCCCTGGCACATCCTGGAAGCGCCGTGAGCCAGTCGGTTTGGCGGGGCCCAGGGGGGCTGCCGGAGTCGGTGGATGTGGTGGTGATTGGCGCGGGGCTCGCGGGCGCATGTGCGGCGTTAACGCTGGCCCAAGCCGACGTGGATGTGCTCTGGCTGGAGGCCGATAGCGGCCCTGGGCGCGGCGCCACGGGACGGACGCTGGGTCATGTGGGCCTGGGACTCCTCGAGCAGCCGATTCGCACGATTCGGGCGGTGGGCGAGGAGCGAGCCTGGGCGCTGTTTAAGATCTGCCTCGATAATGCGGCGTATCTAGACGCCCTGGGCGTGTTGGAGCCTGGGGGGCAAATCTGGGCGGCAGTAGACGACCGAGAGGGCGAGGTGCTGCGCGAGAGCTACGCAGCCTTGACCGCCCACAGCGTAGACGCCGCCTTGCTCAGCGCAACCCAGGTGGCCGATCGCACAGGCGTGCAGGGGCTGAGCGAGGGCTTGTGGTGCGGCGTCGGAGGTGTGGTCGACCCCCATGCGGCGGTCTGTCGGGTGGCCGAACGGGCGATCGCGGCGGGTGCAAAGGCCTTTGGGCGGTCCGAGGCTCAGGTGGTTGGCGACGGCGCAGGGGCGCTATTGGTGCAGGTTGGTGACCGGAAGGTTGAAGCCGAGGCGGTGATCGTGGCTGCGGGCGCCCGTTCGGGTGCGGTGGTGCCCGCACTCCAGCACGCGCTGCGGTCGGTTCGCGACCAGGCCCTGTTGACCCATCCTCTGAAACAGACGTTGCCCGGTGCACATCGCGCCGGTCAGGGCTACACCGCGTGGCGGCAGCGGGCCGACGGTCGAGTGGTGGTGAGCGGCTGTCGATGGGCCACCCCGCATCTCGAGACTGGCGAGACCGATCCGTCGGTGATTGTGCCGTCCATCCAGGCCGCGCTGGAGCGTTTTGTGCGAAAACACATCGACGCCGACGTAGAGATAGCCGAGCGCTGGGCTTGGATTTGGGCGACCGGTCGCGATGGTCTCCCTCTGGTGGGACGGATGCCCGGCGACGCTCGAGTACTGGCCTGTACCGGGTTCGGGAGCACCGCCTGGTCGTTCGAGGCGGCGGCCGGCCGGGCGGTGGCGCGGGGGTTGCTCACGGGCGCGTCCGAGTTGCCGGATTTCATTGCCGCAAAGCGGTTGTCTCGCTGGCGCTGAATGGCGTCCGGTGGGCGATGAAGGAACAGCGCGGGCGCTGTGTCGAAGCGACGACTCGTGGGTGCCACGAGCTTAGGCCATGGTGGCGGATTCTACAGCAGTGATGTACATCCTAGACATGCGACTCCTGCCCATCGCCCTCGTACTCTCTGCCTGTCAGGGCAAAGATGAGCCAGTGTCCGACCCCCCGCCGTCCAGCGTGCCCACCGACGTCGCGGTCACCGACCACAGCGCTACCTCCGGCTTCTCTGCACCCTTTGAAGGCCACTATGAGCGAGGTCGCGCCTGTGCACCGGCCGACTTCGATGGCGACGGACGTCTGGACATCGCCTTGGCCAGTCCCGGAGACACCGTCCGAATTCTGCTCAACCGAACCTCCGAGGTGGGCCAGTTTCAGTGGGAAGAAGGCCAGGTTCTCTCTCGTGGACGGCTAGGCTGGTCCTTAGGCGCTGCCGACTTCGACAACGATGGCGATGCCGACCTGATGATCGCCAACGGTGGCAACGAGGCGCCCGACCTCAATCAGCTGTTCCGCAACGACGACGGCGTACTGGTCGACGTCACCTCCGACGTGGTCGCGGGACCCATCGGAATCTTTGGCGATTCCGTGGCCACCGCCACCGCAGGGGTCATCTGGGCCGACTTCAACAATGACGGCCTCCTCGATCTGTTCCTGTCCACGCATCTGGCCGAGCTTGAGAACGTGACGGCCGAACAGCCTCACGGCCACGACCAGCTGCTGCTGGGCAATGGTGACGGTAGCTTCACCGACGTCACGCTCGACGTGGGCCTCGACCGGCGGGCCTCGGTGTTGAACGCCACCGCCTTCGACAGCGACGGTGATGGCGATGTCGATCTGTACCAGAACGTGATCATGGGCAAGAACGCGCTCTGGGTGAACCAGCTGGCTCAGACCGGCGAGCTCGCTTTCGTCAACGACACCCACACCCTCTCGGCGGATCCAAACGGCGGCAGGCTCTCCCAGCCCTACCTAAAGAGCTTCAGCTCGGGAGCCGCCGACCTGAACAACGACGGCGCCATGGATCTGATGGTGTGGAACCGCGGTCCGGCTACCCAAAAATTCCCTTTAATAGGTCATTTGCTTTGGATTAATGTTCCGGGCCAAGGCTTTGTCAACCAAGCCGATGTCTCGGGCGTGAATCGGCAGTGGCACAAGCACGAGGACGAGTTTCTCGGCGTCATGGGCAGCCAGGTGGGCGACCTGAACCTGGATGGCCTTCCCGACGTGTTCACGGGGACGGGCGGTCCTCTTGGAGGTAACCACAACCTGCTGTGGCTATCGACGGGCCCCGAAGACCTCGAAGTTGAGGGCGTGGGCCTTGTAAAGACGCCGATGTACGCCAACTACAGCCACCTCATCGACACCCCCGTGGACCACGCGGAGGAGGTGCCCTGGCCCTACCGCACCCACGGCGCCTGTTTCGCCGACTACGACGGCGACGGAAGACCCGAGCTGGCGTACGTGAACGGCGGCCCCGGCTACATGGACGACGTGGTCCGCGAGCCCAACCGGCTGGTCTCCTTTGCGTCCGACGTTCCCAACCATTGGCTGGCCATCCGACCCGTCGGCGACGGCGTTCGCAACAACCGCGACGGCATTGGGGCTCGGGTCGAGGTGCACACTCAGATGGACGACGGAACCGCGTCGGTCTTTCACCAAACGCTGCTCCGCGGCACCGGATTCTCCTCGCACAACGGGCCCGATCTGCTGGTGGGTTTGGGTCAGTCTACGTCGGTCACCGAGGTGCTGTTGTGGTGGCCCAACGGCGATCGACAAGTGCTCGACATCGACGCCTTCGACCAGCGCGTGGTCGTCACTCAGGACTAGAACTTCCAGCCAACCTTCGCCGACAGCATGGGCGCGTAGGGGAAGTCGTGAACTTCGCCGTTGATGATGTCGAACTGTAGACCGCCGCCAATCACCAGGTGCTCGCCCAGCTGGCTCTGAAGGCCCAACTCCAGGCCGGCGCTGGCGAAGACGCGGTCTAGATCGGGCCAGGCACCGAAGGCCAGGCCCACGTAGGGGTCTAGGCCCGGAGACGAGAGCGGGTGCAGGCGAACCGACTCGTGAAACACCAGCAGATCAGCCCCGCCTTGGATGGTGGTGGCGAAGCTCAGGATCGGTGCTGGACGAAGATCGAGCTCGGCCATTGCGGTGGGGTTGTCGCCGATCATCGAGGCGCCTCCGCTGGCGGTGACGGCCAGGGGACCGGCCATCGCCGAGGTGGAGAACAGTGCCATAGAAGCGAGGATAACAGATCGCATGAGGGACCTCCTGAAGGGTAGGACGTGGTGCGTCTTGCCTTCATTCACAGACAGCGAAGGTTTGGTGGCCGTTGACCCAAGTGGGGGGAAAGTTCCTTGAACGGGCGGTCAATTTCGGAGACGACGGGGCGGTACTAAAAAAAGTCCATGTCAAGATCCTCGGTTTTCGGGATTCGCTGGGTGTAGCAATACCGGTAGTCACAATGTCTGCAGTTCTCGGTAATCTCGGCCAATCCGGGTGTTGATTCCGTAGGTTGCTCAACAATTTTTCGGTTTGTTGTGCGCGTGCGAGACTCACAGCGGGGGCATTTCGTGTAGTCGGACAGCCAGGTATCGACTCGAAAGGTGCGGGTGTGCTCACACGTCGGGCAAACATGAACCTGGTAGTCCACAGCGCCAATCGCCTCCTCGACGATTTGACTAGGATTGAGATGGACATCGTCAAGGTGTTCCGGGACCCTTGGCATCGAGAGCTTGCACTTCGGACAAGTTCTTTCCAGTCGACGATTATAGGCGACCGCGACGGCCACAAAGAGCGCCATCCCGGCAAGACTCGACAGGGAGACCACCAGTGCAGTACCGTCCAATTGCCGCCCTCTCTCGCAGTGAGCGTTTCTAACACGACGAAACAGCCCACTGAGAAAGAACCATCTGAAAAGGGCGCGCCATTCCGCCAGACGCCTCGTCGCCCATCCAGAATCGGCATATCCTGTGGCTCTGGAGGCCGCTCTGTCCGTTCCACCCCCCACAGTCTCGCTGCCCGACCGGGTGCTCCGACGCGCCTCCCGGCTCATTCTGCGCTCTCCCGACCGAGTGCTGCGCAAGATCGCCGGCGACCCACCGATCAACGACCGTGGCATCCAGCTCGACCTGCACATCCACGTCCTCGGCTGGCTCGACAAGACCGTGAACGGCAGCAAGGCGCTCGCCACGCGCACCGTGGCTGAAGCCCGGGCCAACCTCGACCGGTCGATTCAGCTGGTGGCCAAGGCCTCGCCCCATGTGCGCGCCCAGGACCAGCAGCTCACGCCCCACGTTCGCGGACGCATCTACAGAAAGGCCCACGATCACGGCACCTCGGCGCCGACGCTCGTCTTTGTGCACGGCGGCGGCTGGACCCTCGGCAGCCTAGACTCTCACGACGCCCTGTGTCGCAGACTGTGCAACGAGACCGGTCGCTTGATCATCTCGGTGGACTACCGCATGGCGCCTGAACATCCGTTCCCCACGCCGTTGAACGATGTGCTCGAGGCCTGGCAGTGGGTGCTCGACAACGTGGTGTCTCTGGGCGGCGACCCGAACGACATTGTGATGGGCGGCGACAGCGCCGGCGGCAACCTCACGGCCGCGGCCTGTCTGGTCCTGCGCGATCAAGGGGGCACCTTGCCCCATCGTCAGCTGCTGATCTACCCGGGCGTCGACATGCACTGCGCGTCGCAATCCCACCAACTTTTCGCCAATGGTGCCTTCCTATGTGCCGGTGATATCAGGTGGTATCTGGCGCACTATGCGGCACCCGATCCCGATGATTTTCGCGCCTCGCCCAAGGCCGCCGAGCGCTTAGATGGCCTGCCTCCAGCGCTGGTGATCACCGCTGGGTTCGACCCCCTCCGCGATGAGGGCGAGTGGTACGCCGAACACCTTCAGGCCGCAGGCGTCCCTGTGGTCCACCTCGACGCCGCGACGCTGGTACACGGCTTCGTGAGTATGGACGGTGCCATCTCCGAAGCCGACCGTTGGGTGCGGAAGATGATCGAAGAACTCAACCGGGGTGTACAGATCGAGGGCGTTTAGAGGGCCCTGACGGGTCCCGTTTGTGGTCGCGTGGCACCGAAACGGCCTATTTCGCGGCTGGCCGAAGGATATACGTCTGCTTCACTTCCCAGCTACCCGCCCGTGGCCAATCGATCGCCTTGGCGACCTCGTTCAGGCGCTCATTGGGCTCGCCGTCGACGTGACAGGTGTAGTGCACGCCATCGGCGTCGTACACCCGATGCAGGGCCAGGGTGTGCGGTTCGCCGGCCGTCAGCGATGCGGCCATGGGCTGTAATCCGCCGACAATCACCGTGTGGTCCAGGGGATCGACCGGCTGACCCTCTCCGCGAAGCAGGGTGAAGCCGCGGAACACCTCGAAGTCGCCGATTTGGGTGGCCCCGACCGGGGTGGAGGCGTCGGGGATAAGTGCCGACAGCGCCGGTCGGTCCTCTTGGTCCATCCAGGAGTCTACGATGGCGACACCGCTAACCACGGCCCACTCGTGGAAGCCGCGCTTAAACGACTCGTCGCGACCGGCCCCGAATCCCCAGGCGGGCGTGGACCACGTCTGACCGTCTTTCGCCAGGTCGACCCGTCCGCGGAACCGCGAGTGCCCGAGCTTCTCCTCTTCGAAGGTGATGACCACCGTGGTCTCGATGGTCTGTTCTTTCCAGGAGACGGTTCCTTGTTTGACTGTGCACTTTTCGCCGGCACCTTTGAGCAGCTGACAGACCGAGTCGGCGGCGATCGCGGTGGCCGCGGGATCGGGCCCGGTGGGCAGGGGTTCTTCGGTTGAACAGGCGGTCAGCATCAGGATCCACAGGCTCAAGAAGGCCTCCACGTAGGCGCGGTTTGGGGTACGCCGATGGACAGGCGGTAATCCAAAGCGGCGGCGCTGGCAATGACGGTACTTGCCGATTGGCGCGGATTCTGTGATGAGGGGTTGAGGGACCTGACTGTGCACACATCTCGAACCCAACCCCTTGCCGCGATGATCGGCGTCTTGCTCCTTGGCTGCGGCGCCGTAGGTGTCGACGATTCGGGTGAATCGGCAGCTACGAATCCGCTCACCGCGCCCACCAGTGGCGTCTGTGAGACCACACCAATGTTGCTCGACCTCGATGAAACCGATGGCATTGGGTTGGAAGATGGCGGCACACTCACCCTGGTTCACGGCCCTCAAGGCGGCTGGCATGTCAGCATCGACGCTACGGTTCAAGGTCGACGTGACCTGCTCTTTCGCGGCGCCCTGACGGTATTGGCCACCGGTGAAGCCGTGGCCGGCGAGGGCGGCGAGAACCGGATCACCTTGGCCGATTGGTCGGAAGACGATTGCACCGGCCAGCAAACGCTGTTCTCCCACATCAACGATGCCGCTGTCGTCAACCAAGACTACATCTGCGAGCTGGTGGGCCAAGAGCTGCTGTTCGCGTTCGAAGTGGCTGACCCCGATGGCGGCAGCGATTCGAATTCGGTTGTGTTGGTCGCCAAGGCGTGGTCCGGCGACCCCTGCTAGCGATTCGTCGGCGGTCAGCTGTGTGGTGGCCGGCTATGGGTTCGCGTGGCACTCCTCTTCTCGTTCGTTGGTCTCGCTTTCCCCATCCTGCTCGGCATGGTCGCGGGCGCCGCTAAGCTGTTTCCCGACACCGACGCCGCCATTGGCGCGTTGAACAGGTACGCCCTGTACATCGCTTTTCCGGCGCTCATCGTTACCGGGCTCACCCGGGGCGAGTTTAGGTTGCCGGTCGACCTCGGATTTTGGCTGATTGTTCCTGTGGCAATGGGGCTCACGGCAGTCGTTGCCTATCTGGTTGGGCTGCTGCCATCCCTGCGCGGGCGGGCGGGAACCCTGGCCATGGTCGGTGTCTTCGGCAACGTGGCCTACGTGGGCCTGCCCCTGTGTGAGCGGCTCCTCGGGGAGTCAATTCTGGGCGTCGCCTCGCTAGCAGTGTCGCTCTTTGTCGTATTTTCGTTGCTGTTGGGGCCCACGTTATTACTCGCGTGGTCGCCCGGTTCAGGTGAGTCACGTTCGCCGATCATGGCGGTGTTCCGCCAGCCCTTGCTGTGGTCGCCTGCGATCGGTCTGGCCCTTCGCCTCACGCCGTGGATGGACGGTGCACACGCACTCCTCGCGCCCGTGGGAAAGTCAGCCGCGCCCGTCGCCCTCTTCCTGCTGGGACTCTACCTGTTCGCGCACCGCGCTGCCGCCTTCAGGCCCGGCCTGGCGGGCGTGGCCCATGTGGGGCTCCGATTGGCCGTGTTCCCGTTGGTCGTCAGCAGCTTGGTCATCGCCGCGCTGGGCCAGGGGCTTCTTCAACACGACGCCGCCCAGGTGTTTGTGATCCTCTCGGCTACGCCCACCGCCATCGCCACCTTCGCCCTCGCTGTCGAGTTTAACCAGGGTCAGGAAGACGTCGCCCAGAGCATCGTGCTGTCCACGATCGTGTCGGCGTTCACGCTGCCGATTGTGAGCAGCTGGGTGTTGAGCATCTAGGTCCGTTTTAATGGGCTAGTGCGTTACTCCCAGCGCTCACCCACCAGGTATTTCTTGGCGCCCTAGACCGCTTTACTTCTTCTCGGCGTGGGCCTGAATCGTCAGCACAACCTTGTCTTGGATGAGGTCGTCTTTCATGCCGGCGATGGTGATGCCGAAGTCTTGGCGATCGATGGCGAACTCGGTCTTGGCGTCGATGCTGGTCTCCGAAACCGTGATGGTGGCGGGAAAGGTGACCTGCTTTTCTTTGCCGCGGATGTTGAGCACGCCGGTGACGGTGTGGGTGGCGCCTTCTTCGGTAGCGCCGGCGGCGATCTGGCTGGAGACGAAGGTGGCGGTGGGATGCGCGTCGACCTCGAGGAAATCCGCGTTCTTTAGGTGTGCAGTCAGTTTATCGATCTTGGCATCGAGGGATGCCACGCGCGCTTCGTAGGAGATGCCGGTGACTTGGTCGCCGTCGACGGTGAGCTCGCCCGAGAAATCGCCGATTGTGATCGGGAAGGCCTTGGTGGCCTTGGCACCAAGGACGTCAAGCGTAGATTTCGCGCTATCGATTGGATAAACGGCGCCGGCTGCCTTCTCTGCGGG
>JAACDH010000012.1 GCA_009936995.1 Rhodobacterales bacterium | reverse complement strand
TCACATAGCTGGCCGTAGAACTCACCCGGCTTGTCCTCGCCCTGCGCAGGCCACGTAACAAGGATGTTTGTCTCGCCCACTCTGGGCCATATGAGCAGGTTTGACGGGCCGCTGTCGGTTATCTCGTTGACCTGTAGCCATTCGTTGATCGATAGCTGCCTGCGGCTGATCTCCAGCGCGTCGTCCTCGCACAGCACCATCAACACCGGCATTGTCTTCGTTTCTATGCCCATAAATGGTGCGCCGGTCGCGACACAGTTCGCTAGTTGATGCACCAGCAGCGTTTTGCCCACGCCACCCTGCCCAAACAGCACCGAAACGGCCTTGTTGGGGAACCATTGGTCAAGCAGCCACTCGCGCTGTGGTAGTGGCCCTTTGATGTCGGACGCACGCAGTAGCGGCGAGGGCTGCTTGTTCTGTATGGGCTGGTCAGGTTGCACGTCAGCAGGGCCGGGGTGCTGTGGCTCCCGCACGTCTCGCAGGTTGAAACCGTATTCTGATGCCCAGTGGAAAATGGACCCGGCGCCAATGTGTTTGACGGCCTTTATGCTGCACCACGCGCGGTCTGTTTCTGCGGCGTCGTACTTGTCTGATCGTTTCGACCAGCGATGCGCGAGATCGTAACCAGCGCCCCCCAGCGCCCCCTTGATGGCATGCAGCGTCTGCACCCAGTCATCATAATGTTCGTCATCATTGGGCAGGAAGGCGAGTGCGGTTTCGATCTCCGCGATCTCGCCGTCCAGTTCTTTGAGGTTCAGCGCTGGCGGTGGTGTGGTTCTGACCTCACTGACCCGTCCCTTCAACGGCCCGTACTTGTCTAGTATGGCCGCAGACGCATGCAGGAAGTCTTGCAGGTCGTCCGGCGTGACGGTTCCCAGGTCTTCAATGGGGAAGTCCATGATCGTGTCGTCGGGCCAGAAATACTTTTGGTTTGTGTCGGGGTGTATGCCGGATGCGACAAACTGCTGCCCCTCTGCCAGCACTTCGACCTGACAGTCCGCACCTTCTATCTTATAGGTGCCGGTCTTGCGCTTGGTCATTGGCTCCGTGCAGCGGAACATCATCAGGAATTTCGGTTGCTTGCCCACGCGGCGCGGTGACTTGCCCAGCGTGTCTTCGATCAATGCCTTTATGGCGTTGGATAAGAATGGATTGACCACATCAACATCAATGGCGACGAGGTTGTGTTTGCCGCCGCACAGCACGCCGATACCGGCGTCACCGTGTAGCGCAAAGTCCTTTGCCGTGTCTGGTCGTTGCGACCAGCCCGTCAGGATTGGCTTCTTGCCGTTCACAGGTGTCGTGTCATAGCCGAGGTCGGCCAGCTTGGGCGCGAATGTCGCGTAGCGGTCAGGCATTTTTATTGCTCCGCTTCGATGATTGCGCGCCCGATTTCCGTGACGACTTGCGGGACGACGGCATTTCCGAGGGCTTTAAGTCGGTGTGCCCGATTGGGAACCCCATGAGCCACTCGACCCACGTCGGGTTCAGCGAGCCAAGGCTCCACTCCTCCTGTGTGGTGCCGCGTATGTCGGGGTGGTTGCCCAACATCCCCTGCATTTTTCCGACTGGCGTCCCCGCCGCGTCCTCGTTGGCCGTCGGAGTCCGCCACATCTGTGGCGCAGCTAAGTCCGAGAGCGCCATCCCCCTTTTGCCATCCGGCTTGCGCGGCCTCCGCTTGCCGTCCCAAGCCTGTGCGGTGGGCCACAATCCAGACCCGATCTCGTCGGTGCGGGGCATCGACGGCGCAAGCTGGAATAATAAGTGGGACGGCGCTGTATCCGATGCTTTCCAAGTCAGAAAGGCTGCGCTGGAGGCCCAACGGCTCGTTAATAAACCCTCGCACATTTTCCCCAATGGCCCACCGAGGCCGTATGTCTTTAATAAGGGAAGCCATGACCGGCCAGAGGTCGCGGTCATCTTCTGCGCCTCTTTGCTTCCCGGCAACGGAGAACGGCTGGCAAGGGAACCCGGCTGTGATGATGTCAATTCTTCCAAGTCCATCTGTGTCGATGGTTCTGACATCGT
>JAACDH010000157.1 GCA_009936995.1 Rhodobacterales bacterium | reverse complement strand
GGGGCGGCAGCTCCGAGGCCAAAGTATCTGACTGGTCTTGTCACGCTTACGTTCCGGTCTTTCAACTCATATATGCGGCCTTTCGTTCGAAAGCCAAGGGGCTTTTGCTACCCAGTGATGAGTGGCGGCGGCGTGAACCCTCTTTGCGAATGATTGAAAGGAAGCTCCGATGGCGATTTCGATTTCTGGCATACTCGACGTGCTTGCGGCCCACACCATCCGACCTGTCGCGGACGACTTGGGCGACATCGACTTTCCGGAGATCGGCGAGATTGAAGAGAGCGAGACGTATATCCAATCTCGCGCCTTCTAGAACTCCTTGACGGAAAGCTCGTAGCCAATGCCTGAACCCGCCTTCGCCAGATACATCGGCATCGATTATTCCGGCGCGCAAACACCGACGTCGAGCCTGAGAATAGGAATTTCAGTGCGACCAGGCACTGCTGGTCGATTGGGATAGGAGGATATGCGATGTCTCCTTGAAATTTCGTTTGTCATCCAGCGGGTGCAAATCCCGCCCGGCCAGGGGTGAGCCCGCCCGAGCCGGTAGTGAGCCTTGCGACGGTCTCGGTAACGCGATCGGCGAAGCGTAGGCACGCGAACGTGTGGGCCGTGGGTAGGTGGCTTCGAAAACTATAATCATTCCGGATGTCGAGCGTTCTGTTTTTCGCGAAGACGATGTCGGCTTCTCCGTAGAGCTTCTGATTACGGAGCGGGCGAGGAGGAGCCGAGTTCCGGTGAAGTGTTGAACTACGGCACGTACGAAGAGGATGGCCCCGTAACCTGGGAGGTCCTTGTCTTTCCTCGGGAGATCCGGTGGAACGGAGAGCCGGTAATCCATCTCCAAAACTGGCGCGTCTGCAGGCGCACGTGCTGGCCGCCGAGTCAATCGGCAGAACAAGCGCCTGTCCCACAGAGGTAGGTCGTTGACGGGGGGAACCGAAGTCGCGGCCAAAGGAGGCAAGGAAGTCGGAGAGCTGCATAGGAGCTTTGACGTCGGGGAACTTGTTGGCAACTCGGACCCGGCCGAGCAAAGGCGGCTCGTGTTGATGTGATCTTTAGGGGGGGAACATGGCCGACGCACAGACGTTGGGAAAGATGTCACCGCAACCGCTAAAGGTAGTGGAACGAGCGAAGCGAGAACCCGAAGGACGGTTCAACTCACTGGCGCATTTGATTGATGTGCCTGCTCTGGAGCGAGCCTATCGCCGTAGTCGAAAGGACGCTGCGGTCGGCGTGGATGGAGTCACGAAGGAAGAGTACGGGCAGGGCTTGGAGGGAAATCTCCAAGACCTGCACGAGCGGATGAAGGCGAATAGATATCGCCATCAACCGATCCGGCGTGTCTACATCCCAAAGGGCAAGGGGAAGGTTCGGCCCATTGGGATCTCGGCGTTCGAGGACAAACTTATCCAAGATGCCGTTCGCGAGGTGCTGGAGGCAATATACGAGCAGGACTTTCTGGACTGCTCGCATGGCTTCCGCCCGAAGCGCAGTGCCCATGATGCCGTTCGTACCCTTGACCGGATCGTACACCGAGGTGAAGTGAGTTGGATTCTCGAGGCAGACATCATGTCCTTTTTCGACAGCTTGGATCGCAAGAAGCTGAAGGAGATGCTTGAGATTCGGGTCGCCGATGGGTCGCTTCTGCGACTCATTGGCAAGTGCTTGCACGTGGGTGTGCTGGATGGTGTGGAACTTTCCACATCGGAGTCCGGCACCGCCCAGGGGTCAGTTCTATCCCCGTTATTGGGAAACGTCTACTTACATTACGTACTCGACCTCTGGTTCGAGCAAGAGGTGAAGCCACGGCTGCGGGGCAGGGCCACCCTGGTCCGCTATGCCGACGACTTCGTCATCGGGTTCGAACATGAGGCTGATGCACGGCGTGTGATGGACGTGCTCCCGAAGCGAGTGGGAAACTACGGGCTGACTCTGCATCCGGACAAGACGCGACTTCTTCCCTTCCGGCGTCCGCCGGCGGGGCAGAAGGGCGGGAAAGGTCCGGCGACCTTTGACTTCCTCGGGTTCACGTTCTATTGGGCGCGAAACCGAAAGGGACGATGGGGCATGCTGTGCAAGACACGCAGTGCAAGCCTGCGGCGGATCATTGGATCTGTCTATGATTGGTGTCGTCGCCACCGACACTCATCGGTAAAGGAACAGCACGCAGCGCTCAAGAGGCGCATCCAGGGGCACTTCAACTACTTCGGTGTGAGCGGCAATTTTAGAAGTCTGCTGCGGGTCACCGAACAGGCGAAGCGTATCTGGTACAAGTGGCTCTGCCGTCGGAGCCAACGCAAACGTCTCACCTGGGAGCGGTTCGCGGACTTGCTTCGCGACTTCCCGCTCCCCCTGCCTCGGATCACAGTAAAGATCTGGGGCTCATGACCACGAGCCGCATCAACGGAGGAGCCGGATGGTGGAAATCTCCTTGTCCGGATCTGGCGAGGGCTCGGGGTGGGTGACTGCCACGGGCTACTCTACAAAGCCCACTTATGCTCTAAGGCGAGGTGTTGGATGGTGGGACGACAATGCGTTGATGACGCTTACGTCGGCGCGGGCTGGTCGGATTTGGATTTAGGCCTACAGTTGACGAGCGCGGCGCCTTCGACATACAAGCTGCAGGCCTATCGGCAACAATGACGCACGTGCGCTATCGCTGGCGCCCTGTGAGCCAGGCGGGTCATTGACATCAATTCGCCTAGGACAACGGCGGCGCACGTGGCTGCACCGGCCCATCCAGACCCATGTGTTGGAGAATGCGCGAAATGACGCCGGGAGCGGTAATGACAGCAATCACTTGTAACTGCCCGCCACAATGGGGCACCAGCTCAAATCATATGTTGCTCGTGGACCCAGCGCGCTGG
>JAACDH010000722.1 GCA_009936995.1 Rhodobacterales bacterium | reverse complement strand
TCATCGGTGAGGGGACTCGGTTCTCCCGAAGTATCCCATCCGATGCCGTCAAGTTGGGCCTCGAGGACGACACCCTCGCCAGACCCGAGGGCCACGATCGTGACGCCCATCGCGTTGGGCTGATCGTTGTCGGTGTCGGCGCTATCGACGGTTGACCAACTAATTTCAGCGGGAATACCTTCTTCGGTAGGAAGGTTGGCCATTCTCGGCCATTGAGCACACGCATTGAGCGTGGCTAGTATCGCGACGGCAACAATACGCATGTTGGCCTCCAGAGACTCTGATTTTACCGCAGCAGGGGTGGGATTAACAACCACGTCTCGAAAGGCGGCCAATCTGCGTTCAATAGGTTAGGCGGGACCGTCCCGATTAGGAAATAACTGTGGCTGAAGAGACTGACGACGACCTCGACCTAGATCTTGAACTCGAAGACGCGGGCTCCGTATTCCGAGCCGAGATGGCTGCAACCAACTTCTTTATGGGATATTGGCAGTACATCCTGGCGATCGCCGTCGCGTTCTTGGTTGGCGTGCTTGTATGGGGTGAATACGGCGGTATGGTCCGTGGCGAACAGCGCCATGCGAGCGCCGAGTTGGCCAAAGTTGAGGCGACACTTCCCGGCGAAGTGATGCAGCTTCCGGCGATGCACGAACAAGGTACTCCTGGCGCCGACGAGGCGTCTCTGGTGGCCGCAGCGGTGAAGATGACCGAACTTGCGATCCAAACGGACCGCGCTGCCTCTGTCGAGGCGTCGCTAAAGGCTGCAGAAATTTATCGAATCGCAGACAAGCCGGTAGAACGTCGTGTGGCGCTTGAGGCCGCAAGGGCACACGCAAGTGGCGTTCTGTTGTACAGCGCCGAAGCAGCGTTGGCGGCGCTCGATCTCGAGGAGGGCAATGGCGACGGCGCAGTTAAGCGCTATCGGGCGCTCATGGGTGGGGGGGATACTTATCTGGCGCAACAAGCGACGGTCGACCTCGGCTTGGCCCTCGAGCACCTTGACCGCAAGGAAGAGGCTCTCACGGTGTACGACGACTTCCTGGTCAAGTGGCCCGAGTCCACGCGGACCGAACACGTGGCCTCCCGGAAGGCCGGCCTCGGTGGTGCCTAGTGTGGTGGTTGATCGGTCTCGCGTTTGCTGGCACCCAATCCGCCATGCACGTCCAAGAGCTTAAGCCGCTCACCGGTCAATACGAAGGCGAACTCCACGCTGCGCCGTCGTATCAATGGTCCGTTCGATTGCCTGGGCCCCGTATGAACACTTCCATTCATTCGGAGCACGCGCGGCCAGTCCCGTTTGGCGCTGATGGTCTGCTGATCGGTTCTGCGGCGGGTAATGGCATTTACCTCATGTCGCGACGTGACGGCACGGTTCTTCAGCACTACCCTGGTGACGGCAGCGTCGAAGCGGCTCCTGCAGTGGTCGAGGACCGAATCTATTTCGCCGATGTGGCAGGAAATACCTGGTGCTATAAGGGCGACGGTACGCTGGTGTGGCACCACAGTGGCAATGCGCCCATTCTGGTTCGGCCGGTTGTGCACCAGGGCTTGGTATTTGTCACCAATGTGGACGATCTCGCTGTGGCGTTAGACGCATTCAACGGCGATCTTAATTGGCGATACGAGGCTCGAAAAGAGTATACCCGCGAGTCTGAGCTCACGCTTTACGCGGCACCGCCGGCTACGATCATCGACAACGAGGTGCTGCTTGGATTCTCCGATGGTTCACTTGTTGGCCTAGAATGGGAAACCGGCGTCGAGCAATGGTCCAAGAAAGTGGGCGAGGGGCGTTACCCCGACATCGTTGCCCAGCCCATACTTCACGCCTCCGACGTATACACTAGCGGCTACTACAAACCGCTCTTGGCGATGGATCGCGAAAGCCATGACGTGCGTTGGCGACTCGACGAAGGTGCGGCGGCGGCGGCGGTCATCGACAACACAGTCACGCCGGCGATGCTGTACCATCCGGGGTCCGACGGAACACTTCGAGCCATCAACAGTCTGACCGGTGCTATTCGTTGGGAATGGGAATCTGGAACGTCGGGTGCGCTAACGTCGCCGGTGATCACGCCAGCGGGACTGGTGGTCGCTTCATCCGAGGGCGGCGTGTATCTAATTGATGCCACGACGGGCAAAGAGTCCTGGCGCTTCCACGAGTCGTACTTGCTTCAAGGTGTGTCGTCCGAGCCTACAGTGTTGGGCCGGCAGATGTTCTTCGTGAGCAACGCGGGCAACCTGTACGCGATGGTCGTTCCAAAACGGCGCCGCGAGTAGCAGCCTGCAACGAGGATCACCGTTCAGCACGCAAATGTGGTTTGCAGACGTAAACGCATTCGGGCTGTGGCATGTCGATTCTTTAGTGACAACAAAGAAGTAGGATGCGATGTTCTCCAATGGGTCCGTTGTATTTTACGTCCGATAATGTATATTATGTAAAGTAGCGAACCTATGATTGGCGACACCGTGAATCGAGCGGCTTCCGCGTGCTGCTTGCGATATGACTTGTTCACCGCTCTACAAGGTCCTCGAATGTCTGACGCGTCTGCCATCAACCGAGTCATCGCTGCTGAAATCCCGGCGTTGTCGCGGTGCCTGTCCGAGCTCGGAAAATCTCTGGTGTTTCCCGAGGGCATTCCGTTTCAGGCCGCTCAGGCCAAACGTGTCTCGATCAATGCAACCATCGGCCAGCTCACCGATGGCCGTGGCGGCGCCTTGCCGCTCGAACCCCTGCGCAAACGTCTTCAGACTGAGCCGAAACGAACTTGGCTGTATGCACCCGTCGCGGGTCCTGAGTCATTGCGTAATGCTTGGCGAGATCACCAGCGCAAGCTGGCCGGCCAGCCCGATGCGGCTTGTTCGTTGCCGTTCACAACCCACGGGCTCACACACGCGATCGATCTGATCGCGGGACTGGTGGCCGACGACGAACTCGACATTCTGCTCGCGACACCGGCGTGGGAAAACTACGGGCTGGTGTTTCGACTGCGTGGCGGCGGTCGCATGGTTCGGTACAACTTCTTCGATGATACGGGCACACGATTCAATATTGATGGTCTTGCCCAAGCGCTGCGCGGTGTTCGTAAGAAAGCCGTTGTGGTCCTAAACTTTCCGAACAATCCCACGGGCTACGTACCCACGGTCGAAGAGCGCGCCGCCATCGTAACGCTCCTCAACGAGCAACAAAAGCCAGCAATCGTCCTCTGCGACGATGCGTATCAGGGCTGGGTCTACGCAGACCGACCGAAAACGTCCTTATTCTGGGACTTCTTGGCGAACCATAACGCCGAACATCTGTTTCCCGTCAAGGTGGATGGCGCCACCAAAGAGATGGTGTTTTTCTCGAGTCGCGTGGGCTTCGTGACCCACACTGCGACGGGCGCCGGCGAGGCCGCGTTGTTGTCCAAACTAAAGTGTCAAACACGCGGAAGCGTAGGTTGTCCGCCGGGGCCAAGTATGGCACTCATGGAGGCTGGCTTAGCCGATCCAGGGCTCAAGCCCGCATTTGAAGAACGCCTAGGGCAGATGGCTCGCCGTCAAAAGCTGTTGTACGACTGTCTTCAGGCGGAGGCGGGGCCGGCGTTAGTCCCCTTCCCGTTCCATGGCGCTTTTTTTGCCCTTGTCAAGGTCGTAGACGCCGAGGCTGTTCGCCAAAGATTACTTGAACACTACGATACCGGTGTCATCGCGTTCCAATCGGCCAGCGCGGTCCGGGTTGCATTTTGCAGCCTGAACGAAGAGACTATACCGGAAGTTGCCAAACGCCTGGGGGCAGCTGCTCGTGAGGTTGCAGCGCTACAATAGCCCCTTTGCTCAGAACGTTTCTAGGGTTTGATACCAAGGTCGTTGCGGATGCGTCGGGTGCTGGGCGGCCTCACCCTGATCTCAAAGGCCAGCCTGGGTCATTGGTCACAGGCGGTGCTATTCACTTCGACGATAATGCAGGTAGTTACTTTACTTCAGCCTGCTAAAATGCCAGGATTCATGTGGCCTCGTTAGTAAACGACGCGATTGGCTGGGCAGACCTCGCTTTGGGAGGTCACCGGGTTCTCGTTGTTGGCGACTCCTCCGAAAACGTGGTCACTACCTCCCTATTTGCGGTGTCGGTGGAGTGGATGCTGCATGCGGCGAGGTGGCCATCCGGATCGTACGTTCGCATGGTCTAGGTCATGGTGTTGCCGACATCAGATGCCCGTCACTTGGCTGACTTGGGGTTCTTCCGAGAACAGCAGGCGTTGCAGACCTTCGATGATTCCGTCACCGCCAAAATCTGCCGGTAGCATCGTGTGACCTTCGTTCCATCCCGCTGAGACGCCCGTCTCCCAAACGTCGACAAGACCAATGCCCATATCGAGCGTCGTGGGGAGGCACAGGACACCGAAACGACCCCCAGGACTCCAGAGTTGGTGGCGGTTGGGGCGCGGGTCGTTCCAGTGGTGGATGGCGGCGGAGATCGCGCCGTCTAAATCGTAACATCCTTGCGATCGCCGCAGGCCATACAGAGGACCAGAGGAAGCGCGATAGGGACGAGAAAGGGAAACGTGGGCCTCGAAACTCCGAAGGAGGCCACTTGTATTCTCGGTGAACACTCAGGTCATGCCACAGACGCCTCAAAAAAAATAAACGAAAGATTATAGCGACATCATTCGCTCAAGAGGCTTGAGTGCGGCGAGCCGAAGGGGTTCTTCCATCTCGATACGGGGTTCGAGATCGCGGAGCGCCAGGTAGATCTTCTCGAGCGTGTTCATCCGCATAAACGGACACTCGTTGCAGGCGCAGCTTTCGTCTTGACCCGGCAGTGGGATGTACTCGGCGTTGGGATTATTTTTCCGCATCTGGTGCATAATACCAGGTTCGGTGGCCACGATAAATGCGTTGAAACCACTCTCCTGGGTGTATCGCAGTAAGCTACTGGTGCTGCCAACGTGGTCGGCTAGTCGCAAAATGGGCGGCTCGCACTCGGGGTGGGCGATGACTTTGGCCTCGGGACGCTCGGTTTTCAGATCGATCAACGCCCGCTCGGAGAAGGTCTCGTGCACGATGCACGTGCCCTGCCAGAGGGTCATGTCGCGACCGGTCTCGCGGATGAGGTAGGCCCCCAAGTTTCGGTCCGGGGCGAACAAGATGGGCTTGTTGGGGGGGAGGCTCTCGATGACATTGACCGCGTTGGAGCTGGTGCAGATGATGTCGGAGGCCGCTTTGG
>JAACDH010000721.1 GCA_009936995.1 Rhodobacterales bacterium | reverse complement strand
TATTGGAAAGAACCAGCTTCACAGCGGGCCTACAACTTCACTCGTACGGGGAGGATAAGCGCGCCACCCTTGTACTTGGGGCCAGCGATCATGAAGTAACGACCGTCGGGGATACTCACCGTGGTGTCGAGAATCTTGTTGCCGTCTTTCATGATGCGGAGCCGAACCTTGGCCTGTGTCGCCGTGCGCTCGAGGACCGTGACCCGAAGACGACGCTCACCAGGCAGCGAGATGGCGGTCTCTTTGCCGACAGCCAAGCTTGCCTTTTCTGTGCTCATCAGGTCAAAGCCGGTGTACCCTGCACGCTTGAAGTTCTGCATCAGGTTGACCAACTTCGGATCGACCTGACCGTTGTCGGTGGCATGGACCACCAGCACCTCGACCTCGACCTTGCCCACAGCGGCCGGGCGGGACTGTGCCGTCTGCGCGGCGGGAGCACGCCGGGTTTGAGCCGAAGCATCGGTCGGCAGCGCGAGGACCATAGAGGAGACCAAGGCGCCAAGCGCTAGCCACCAGGAAATTTGTCGCCCCATCATAGTACTACCTCCTCATCGACCCAGAGAATCAACGCTCCCGCGTCTCCCTCGGTCTGGAACACCACCACATCAGAGCCGTAGCTCAAGTCTTCGACCACCACATCTGCCGCGGACGCGAACACCATGTCGGAGGGTTGCAGCACATCGTCGCCACCCTTCGCCATGATCGATGAGCCCGCTGTAGAGCTACCCGGAAGGCCGTTCATCACACCACCTGCACCAACAACCAGAATCGCCATCGCCGCCATCAGCAGCGCGCCCACGGACCAGCCCGACCGATTGGCCGCAGCGGGGAGCTCGGGAACCGCTGTCGGAGAGGGCATTGCCATGGGTCCGCGAAGGTCGATCATCACCGTATCAGCGATGTCGATGGTGCCAGCTTCGGCAAGGATGGCCTCGCCCAGCGCAACGCCCTGAACGCCAAGGGTGGACATCACCGCAGCCGCAATATCGACCTGACCGGCCTCGTCACGAATGGCCGCACCAATGGGAAGCCAGTCAGAGAACCCAATCTGGGCCATGACCGCCTGCGTAATGTCAACCGTACCCGCCTCGGCGCCTACCGCCTCGGCAACCGGTAGAACGTCGGCTTCGAGTGCGTGAAGCGCAGCCACCGAAATCTCGACATCGCCCGCTTCTTCGCGAACTGCCTGGGCAACCGGAACATTGAATGCTCCTAAAGCCGTCATGACATCGTCCGCCACATTGGCTTGGTGATTTACGGCATCGCGAAGTAAATCGCCAAAGCCGTCCTCGTTACCCAGCAGCGCCAGAAGTGCCTCGGTATCCGCCGCCAGGTCGTCTGAGGCAGTGAGCGCTTCCTCTCGGATTTCCAGGGGGAGACGCCCATCGTGCATGACAAGGGCACGTGCCTGCGCCACTTCGTCATCGTCGAAGAGTCCATCGCGAATGCGAATGAGCAGCGATTCGAGTTTTCCGGCCATTTCATGCCGCCCCGGTTCAGATTCGTAGTTCAGACGCATCGGCTCCGCGTCTATTCAAACAATCGACTAGCGATGATCCGCTAGCAGCTTTTGCAGTTTCTTTCGTGCGTAGTAGAGCCGAGACATGACGGTCCCCTCGGGGATCTCCATAATGTCGGAGATCTCTTTATAGGACAGGCCTTCGAGCTCGCGGAGCAGAATGACTTGTTTCTGATCGGTCGGCAGCTTTTCCAGAGCATCCATGATGACCGACATCAACTGCTTGCGCTCTAAGCTCTTGCTGGGGCTGTCACCGTGGTGCAGATCAGAGATTGCGCCGTCCAGGTCGCGCGCGGCGATACCTTCGTCGAATCCCGCCGCCGCTTGTCGTTTTTTCTTGCGCGTGTGGTCGATCGCAAGGTTCATCGCGATTCGGTATAGCCACGTATAAAAGCTGGACTCAAGCCGAAAAGACTGCAAGTTCCGAAACCCTTTAACAAAGGCCTCTTGGGTGACGTCCCGCGCATCCTCTCGGTTGCGCAACATGCCATAAACCATGCTGTAAACTCGACCTTGGTATTTTTCAACCAACCCGCGATACGCCGTTGTATCGCCTTCAATTACCACACGAAGCAGCTCTGCGTCTGCCTCGCGGCTGGTCTGAGCGCTCGTTTTTTGGGCGTCAGCAGTCATTTTGGAACCTCCGCTGGGGACCGTCATAACATCTCGCAGCCTTCACCTTACCGAACCCCCTACAACGAAGGATAGGACGACGAGGGGCCTCACGGTATTCGATAAAAGATTGAATTATCCGTGCGCTTGGTTCCAGTTCGTTCCCGACGCGGCGTTTACCACTAAGGGAACCACTAAATCCGCCGCCGCCATCATCTCGGTGATCACCAGTTGTTGCACCTCTTCAAGGTGACCTGCAGGGACTTCCAGCAGCAGCTCATCGTGAACTTGAAGGAGAAGCTTCGCCTGACTTGGATGGCCCGTCAGCGCTTTGGACACCCGGAGCATCGCCAGCTTGATGATGTCGGCCGCCGTGCCCTGAACCCGGGTGTTCACCGCTTCCCGCTCTCCAGCCGCCCGGTCACTGAAGCTCTTGGCGTAGATCTCGGGGATCAACCGCCGCCGTCCATACAGCGTTTCGACGTAGCCCTGTGCCTTGCACTGCCGCTTGCTCTCTTCAATCCACTCCGACACCTCGGGCATCCGACCGAAGTAATCGTCGATGTACTGCTGCGCCTCGGTGCGGCTGATGGACAACTCGCGGGCCAACCGGAACGAGCTCATGCCGTACAGCAGACCAAAGTTGACCGCCTTGGCCGCAGACCGCTGCTCGGGCGTGACATCGCCGATGGGCGTGTCCCAGACTTCGGATGCGGTTCGGCGGTGGATATCCTCGCCGGCGTTGAAGCTCTCGACCAGCGTGCCCTTGCCGACGAAATGCGCGAGCACTCGAAGCTCGACCTGAGAGTAATCACAGGAGAGAAACACGTTGCCGGGCCCGGGCACGAAGCAGTCTCGAATTCGGCGCCCCTCGAATGTGCGGATGGGGATGTTCTGGAGGTTGGGTTCGAGAGAGGAGAGCCGCCCCGTCGCCGCTACCGCCTGCGCGAAGGTTGTATGGATTTTGCCGTCTTCAGCCACATAGTTGGGCAACTTCTTAAGATATGTGTTGAGTAATTTGGACAGCTGGCGGTAGTGGATAATCGCCGGGGGCAACGCGTGATGCTCCCGGAGCGCATCGAGCACAGAAGAGTCTGTGGAGTAGCCCGTCTTGGTGCGTTTCTGGACCGGGAGACCCAGTTCCTCGAACAGCAGGACGCCGACCTCTTTAGGGCTGCTCACCTTGAACGAGCGGCCCGCGAGCTCGTGACACAGCGCTTCGACATCCTTTAGACGCGCCTTGATGTCGTCTCGAACCGAGGCAAGGTGGTCGACATCGAGCCGAATTCCTTGCCGTTCCATGTCTTCGAGAACCGGCATCAAAGGGAGTTCAATGTCTCGGTAGATGGAGCTCGTGCCCTTGGAGAGTCGCTTCTCGAGGCGCTCGTGAAGCAACAATGCCACATGGGCCGGTTCAGCGGCGAACCCAACCACATCGGCGATCATCAACGGCTCCGAGTCGGGCACATAGGCCAAGTTGTGTCCCAGATGCCGTTGGGCAATATCGGCCAGGTTGTGGTTGCGGCGATGGGCGACCAATACATAGTCCAACAGACGAATATCACCCGCGATTGAAGCAAGTTCACCGCCCGCTTTCCGGCAGAAGCTCAGCACTTGCTTTAGGTTGTATCCGACCTTCTTGATGGCTGTATCTGCCATCAGTTCGAGGACGACAGCCCGAGCATGCTCGTGGTCGAAGACGACCTGCGCCCTCGCCTCAAGCGGCACGTAGACCACGCCTCCGTCCCACGCCAAACTGGCGCCAATCCAGTGTTTGCCAGCCACGCGGAAGCTCACCCCTACCAAGCCTGCCGCCCGGACGTCGGCCATCAACCTGACGAGACCTGCATCATCGACGACCGCACGGTATTGATCGCGGTTGACCACATCCACTTCCGGAAGCAGCTTCCGCGCCACCATCCCGAACTCCCAGCGATCAAACATCTCGCGGAGCGGCGCCTCTTGAATGCCCCTTGGAGCAAGATCTTCGAGAGCATCCTCAATAGGTACATCAAGGGCAATGGTGGCCAGCTCGGCGCTCATTCGAGCGTTGTCCGCGTGTTCAACCAAATTCTGCCCCCGCTTGCCCTTGATCTTGCCGTCCAGAGCAGCCTCGAGAACGCCTTCGAGAGTGCCGTACTCGTTGAGAAGCTTCGTCGCGGTCTTTGGGCCAATGCCTGGCACCCCTGGAATGTTATCGGCGCTGTCGCCCGATAGGCCCAGCATGTCGATGACTTTGTCTGCAGTCACCCCCATCTTTCCTTCGACATCGCCCAGCTTGAGTATCTTGCCCTTGCTGTCGTCGAGGACAAACGTGTTCTCGTCGATGAGCTGACAAAAGTCCTTATCGCCGGTGACCAAGTACACATCGAGATCCGGCCCCGCAAAACGCTTGGCCAGCGTGCCCAACACGTCGTCCGCCTCGTAGCCGGACACCTGAATGCTGCGATACCCAAACCCCTCAACCAGTTCCGAGAGGTGTCCCCATTGACGGCGTAGATCCTCTGGCATCTCTGGTCGATGCCCTTTGTAGGCGGGGTATTGTTCGTGGCGGAAGGTCTTGCCGCTGTCGAAGGAAACAACGCAGTAGTCTGGGCGATACGTTCGCATCATCTTCTGAAACAGCAATGTGAACCCGTAAAGGACGCGGGTTGGGAAGCCATCACTGGCGTGTTGTGGAGGGAGCGCAAATTGCACGCGGAATGCGTGATTCGAGCCGTCTACTAGGAACAGAGTCTTCTTGGCCAAGTAGGCCTCCACGGCTCAGCGCCCGAGGGCGATGTCAGAAGGAAATCAGGAAGCTCCCAAATAACATCTGCGGGTGTTAAGGGGGACCTCCGGTTGCGAGGATCTCTCTTCGTTTGGGGACCGGATCTGAGGACAATCATGAGCTACGACGAACTGTTCAATCCGAGCGAAGAACACCGCATGCTGCGCGAGATGGTGGCGGATTTCACCCGGTCCGAGGTCGAGCCGCAAGCCGCCGAGTTCGACCGAAAAGGTGAACTAAATGTGCCGCTATTTCGTCAGCTGGGCGATCTAGGTTTGTTGGGCATCACTATTCCCGAAGAGGACGGTGGAGCAGGCATGGATGCCGTGGCAGCAGTCATCGCACACCACGAACTGTCCAAGAGTGACCCTGGCTTTACCCTGGCTTACCTCGCCCACTCTATGTTGTTCGTGAACAACTTCTACTACTGCTCCAACGCCTGGCAGCGCGACAAGTACTTGGCCAAAGTGATCACCGGCGAATGGATCGGCGGCATGGGCATGACTGAGCCCGGCGCCGGCACTGACGTCGTCGGCATGACAACCACGGCCGTCAAGGATGGCGACTCCTACATCCTAAATGGAACTAAAACGTACATCACCAACGGCTGTGAAGGTCATGTATTCCTGGTTTATGCCAAGGTCGAAAATCGGGTCACCTCCTTCTTGGTCGACCGCGACTGCCCTGGATTCAGCTCTTCGAATCACATCGACAAGTTGGGCATGCGTAGCAGCACCATGTCCGAGCTCATCTTCGAGGATTGTCGCATCCCGGCGTCGTACCTGTTGGGTGACGAAGGTGGCGGCCTCACCCACATGATGCGAAACCTCGAAATTGAGCGCCTGACGCTGGCAGCCATGAGCGTAGGAATCGCCGATCGCTGCGTCGAGATCATGGTCCGACACGGCCAAGAGCGCATGAGCTTCGGCCAGCCCATCAACCGGTACGGCCAAATCCAGCGCTACATCGCCGATGGTTACGCACAAACCGAAGCGGCAAAGTGCCTCACCTACAATGTCGCCCGTGACGTATCCGCCGACAAGCGCAACCGCATCGGCTCCGATGCCGCAAAGCTGTTTGCCGCTCCAGTCGGTAAACAAGTGGCCGACTGGGCCATGCAAGTGATGGGGGGTAGCGGCTACTGCAAAGAGTATCCGGTCGAACGTTTGTGGCGCGACGCCAAGCTCCTCGAGATTGGTGGCGGAACCATCGAAGCACACCAAAAGAACCTCACCAAAGACCTGTCGAGACTGCACGCTCTGTGAGCACGGTTCTACCCAGGGTTTTGGTGACCCGGGCTGCCGAAGATGCCGGCAGCCTCTCTCACGCGCTAGGCACAGCGGGGTTCCAGCCGATCGAAGTGCCAGCCCTGATGCGGAGATGGCTGCCCGACGCGGTGACCGAACTCGCCCGTGACACGGAAAAGGCAGACTGGCTGATCGTCACCAGCGCTACCACCGCCGAGGTCATTGCCGCGTCCGCACCCGAAGCGTGGCCTCATGCCTTCGTCGCAGCGGTGGGCCCGTCCACCGAACGTAGGCTTCGCATTTTAGGTATGCCTGTCGACCTCGTTCCCCGCACCAGCACCGCAGAGGCCTTGGTCGAGGCGCTAGGTGCCGTAGAGGGCCTGCAGATCGTGTACCCACACGCCGATCTGGCTAGCTCGGCAACCGCGGCGCTTCTTACCCAGGTCGGTGCGGATGTACGGGCCGGAGTCATTTACACCAACGTCTGCCCACCTAGATTTGCATCCGACCTCGTAAAC
>JAACDH010000156.1 GCA_009936995.1 Rhodobacterales bacterium | reverse complement strand
CCCTGACGCCGCTCACTCAATTTCGCAGCCATCCTGTTGAACCGGCACTAAAGTTGATTTTTATGGCGGCGTCTGGCGGGACCCTAGAGGGCGTGCTTTTGGCCTCGGGCGCAATCACATCTGATATGTATATGGTTTCCTTTGGCCATATATGGTTGTGCTACCTGATATTTTTGCTCACGATTCATCTTCGACACTCTCAACATGGGATGTCTTTTGGGCCCTACTTGAGTTATCTCTTCAGCAGCCCTTCGATGCATCATATTCATCACAGTACCAATCGCGAACACATCGATAAAAATTTTGCTATTGTCTTTTCCTTTTGGGACTGGATTTTTGGATCATTCTATCTGCCCACTCAAAACGAAACCTTTCGCATCGGTCTGACGGATCAAGAAGAGGAAAAGAGATTTCAAGGCCTACGCAATCACTTGGTTGAACCTTTTTTGTGCCTGCTGCGTAGAAAATCTCGTCCGATGCGACAGGACGACCAAAAGGATAGCGCGGCTTAGTCGTTGAGTTTTCTCAAAAAGGCTTCAATCAGTAAGTTCACGAAATCGAGAGGAGCTAAATTGTTCGGGGCGAATCACCTGCATACCCAGATAGAAAATCTTAGCTTGGGGGTCTTTCCGCACGAGAAAGGTGGCAAATTCTTCGGACATCACCATCTCGTGAATCATCGCCTTGATGTTGAAGTCGCTCTGAGTGAGTCTCGTCTGGTAGTCGCTTGCGACGTTGAGCGGTGCTGCTCCGTCATTATTTCATCCGCGAGTTTCTAAGGTGATCGTGTGCGCTGACTTTCGCGGCGAGTAAGGCGGCGAAATGCTCACGGGTCTGCTCACATTCTTGGCCTCTCTGCGGCTCACGGTTGCCAACCGAAGCGACCTGCTGCTCGAAATCGCAGCGCTGCGTCACTAGCTGGAGGTTCTCCAACGGCGAGGGGGCCGGCCACGCTTCCGCCGTGAAGACCGCCGATGCTGGATTTGGCTCTCCCGTCGCTGGCCGAAGTGGAGGAGCGGCTTGTCATCGTCCAGCCATCCGGCGCCGTACATATCGTTGGCGTCGGACTCACAGCGCGCAGCTCCGTCGGCGGCGATGCCAGCGATGACGTCGCCGGCGTTGCAGGTCTGGTTGCTGAGGGCGAAGGGGGTGCCGTCGTAGGTGTCGCCCACGCCGTCTGCGCCAGCCGGTCCCTGGGCACCATCAGCGCCAGGAAGCCCATTGGCTCCGGTGGCTCCGTCGGCTCTCATGCAATCGAGCACGCCTACTGTGCTGTCGCCGTTGAGGTCCGTCTTCGAGCACAGCGTTCGCGGGAGGCAGCAACTTGTCGAAGCTCTCGCGGTACGCCTGCGCTGCGGCCGGTGGCACCCATACCAATGGAAGACCCCAGGTGTTTGGTGGCGGGCGTTCGTCGGACCAGTCCGAGAGGCAGGTGTCTTCGGCTCGGCCTTTGAACAGTGCGGCGCTGGCCTTTCTCCGGAACCAGGTGATTCCAGAGCCGCCCGAAGCCGAACCCAGAGAACGGCTGTGCAAGACGCCCGCGAAGGGAAAGTCGCGATGGCATGCCTGGGCAGACTTGCTCTGGTGCGTGTTTGAAGACCTGGCCGGTCCGGGTTGCGGGCTCGCCAGCGTTTGCGGCGGACGGCTCATTCTTCACGCGGTTGTTCGCCCGCCCGCTACGCTTGATGTCCTCGACAGCCTGGAGCGCTCCGCGAAACGTAAGGCGCGAGGGACGCCATTGCCCCAACTTGCTTATGCTCGGAAACTCGCGGATGAGATAACGACGGAGCACGGCACGTCACTTAACCAGCCCAGGCGAAGAACGGCGACGTGAAGCTGCGGAGGTCGCGCCCCCCCCCGAGGACAACGGTGGTGGGTCGTCAGCCGCGGCCTTGTCGTCCTGAATGGCGCCCTGGATTGCCCCCATCTTTCCTTGCCAGTAGTCGTAGAAATCCTGCTGTGTGGCAGGGCCGTCCAGCGCTTCAGAGACGTGTCCGGGAAGGTTGTTGACCTGATTCGAACTGGCAGCAGCGTCGGGATTGGTGCTTAGGTTGCGCATCAATGTGTTGGTGCCGCCCGCGCCCTGTTGGTGGGCCAGATACATGTGTAGCGGGTCTCTGGGGATGTCTTCGTCGAGCCATTGGGCGTTTTTGTTCCAATATTTGGCACCCGCCAAGGCGTTGTTGTCCACGTTCTCCACACCTGTCACGCTGTCCAGCGTCATGCCCACGTCCTGGGCGGCGGCACCGCCCATTTGCATGAGTCCGGTGTAGCCAAATTGGTTGGTTCCAACGTCGGCCCGCCCGCTGGATTCAATGATGGCCATGGCCGTCAGATCGTCCACCGAGACCCCCTCGGCTTTTGAAGCCTTCGCAATCGCGTCCAAGGTGGCTTGGCCTCCCTGGATGTTTGCCAGTCCGCCGAGCGCCTGGCTGACGCCGTCGCTGTTGCCTAGCCTCCACGCTTCACTCTGCAGCTCGGGGTCCAGCGTTTGCCCGCCTGTGTCCACGAGCTGGGCCTGCTTCATCTGCTCGACCATGACGCTGTTGCTCATGTTGGCCATGGTCCAACTCTCCGAACGCGATGGTTCTGAAGTGCCCGTGGCGCCTCGCAATGGATGGCCTTTACTTCGACTCTGCCCAGCCATTGAGCGCCTCCTGTGAAGAACAGTGTGCGCCACGCTACCATGGTGCTCTGGGACACGCTACACGGATACGGGAGACGCGCTAATGCTTCTTAGCCTCTTTGTAATCACAGCGTGACCGCCGATTCGACCGAGTATTCCCCGCAGTTTCAGTGGTTTCTCCTCTCCTTTCGGGACGACCCGGCTGCGAGGCCCCCGGATCGAGCGGACTTCGATCTCGGCGCCCTCGGGGCCAGCTCTCCCCGTGCTCCGTCATTATTTCATCCGCGAGTTTCTAAGGTGATCGTGTGCGCTGACTTTCGCGGCGAGTAAGACGGCGAAATACTCACGAATCTGCTCACATTCTGGGCCTCTCTGCGGCTCACAGTTGCCAACCGGAGCGACCTGCTGCTGTAAATCGCAGCGCTGCGT
>JAACDH010000720.1 GCA_009936995.1 Rhodobacterales bacterium | reverse complement strand
GGAAGCGTCAACTTCTCTATTTGGATGACGCTTGGCGCGAGTTCCAGCAAATCTACCGAGCCTACGCAATGGACTGCTCGGCCCTATTCTCGCATTGTACACTTGGTACGCGGCGCAATTTTGGTTTGTCACCGACGACGCCTACATCAGCTTTCGCTATGCGCGCAACTTGGCCCAAGGCCACGGCCTCCGGTACAACTTGGGCGTCGAACCGCCTGTCGAGGGCTACAGCAACCTGCTCTGGGTGCTGCTTACAGCCCCAGTAGAGGCCGTGGGGGCAGACCCTGGCCTCTTGATGCCAATGCTCTCCATCGGAATTGGCGGCGGGCTCTTGGTGGCCGTATACCGAACCTTGCTCGACCACTTCCGCGTCCATCTGGTCGTCGCCTTCCTAGCGACGTTGGCCTTGGCGACGACGCCGATGTTCACGGTCTGGGCCACCGGCGGACTCGCTACGATGGCCCTCGCCTTCTTGGTCTTCGTCACCTTCGAGCGATTCACTTTGGCCGACCGACCAGCGCTTTGGGGAGGGGGGTTCGCGGGCCTCGGGCTCGCGTTCATCCGCACCGAGGGGATCGCCTGGCTCGCTGTCCTGGCCATCCTCGCCGCAGCCTCCCGCGCCCGGGATGCCTACCTACGCGATCGGCCTTTACCGGTGTCTGCGCGTCCCAGCTTGGCCACGACCCTGCGCCCAATCTGGGGGCCCCTCGCCGTCATCCTTCCGCTCTATGCTGTGTATTTCGCAACTCGAACCTGGTACTTCGAGGACTGGGTGTCCAATACCACCCGCGTAAAGGTGGTCATGGGCCCCGAGAGCTTTCTGACCGGAGGGAAATACGTGTTGGCCACCTGGCTGGCGACGTTCGTGCCGTGGCTCTCCCTGATGGGCATTCCCGAAGCCTACCGGCGGCGGCAGGACCACGGCTTGGTGGTGGTCACGTTGTTTGCGGCCTTCCCCATCTGGTCCATCGTGGTAGGCGGCGACTACCTGCCCTTCGGTCGACAGCTGCTTCCCGCGGCCCCCTTTGGCGCCATTCTCTTGGCGCTCTGGGCGCAACGAATGTGGAGCCACCTCAACGCGAGCACCGCGATTGGGGCGCTGCTGGCCACGATCGCAATCGGACTTTTACCCGCATACAACCTAGCGCAACTACCTCACGAAGTTCGCGAAATCCTGCACTTCCGCACCAACACCACCCGGGTGCGCACAGAGGTCGACCAGTGGGCCTTCATTGCCAGCAGCACCCACAACTGGCGCGCCCTGGGCGAGGCCGTGGCCAACCATTCACAGCCAGGCGACAGCTGGGTCGCTGGCGCCATCGGAGCCCGTGGCTACTTCTCCGACCTGTTTATCTACGACGTAGGTGGACTCGTGAATCGGTCCGTGGCCGAGCGTCCTCGACGGAGGTCTGGGCGCTCCCCCGGCCACGAAAAGACGGTCAATCGAGCCTTCTTCCTTCCCAAATCACCCACTTACCTCAGAGCGGAGTTGGTGCGCGGAAACCGCCGAACGGTCCGTGCCGAGGTTCGCGCCTGGTCCGAACCCGAGCACCGCGCCGACTACGCGCCCATCGTGCACAAGGTCTCCGACGAGCTGTGGCTGTTGATGTTGAGACACACCGACACACCCAATCCAGCCGCCTGGCGTGATGTATTTGGCGAGCGGGAGCCCGAAGAGACCACCGGCCTTACACCCAAGGGTCGGTGGCACAAAGTCGAAGCTCTCACGGCTAAGCAGCAGCGCCAGATCCGACAACTCGAAGCGCTAGGCTACGCCGCCGGTTCGCAGCCCGGTTCCTCCCAAACGGGCGTGCAAGTTCACCTCATTCAACAAGCCGACTCCAGCCCTCGACTGTACACATCTGGACACGCTGCAATGGCCGGTATCCTCCCCCCAGATGGCACCCGTCAGCACGTCTGGCGCGCGCCGTTCAACACGGTGTTCCCAAAGCTCCTGAAACGTCGAAAAGAAGAGGGCGCCAACTACTTCCGCCGCGCCTGGCTGCTGCCCGAAGGCCACCTGCTCGCCCTGTTTGAGGGAATCGGATTGGTTCGACTGGACGCCCAGAGTGAAGTCATCTGGGCCATCGAAAACAACGCCCATCACGACCTCGCGTTCCTGGACGATGGCACCGCAGCCGTGCTCACCCGACACGCCGACGTCCTACCCGAGGGCGATACCGACGACGCCATCCTCGAAGACTGCGTCACCATCGTCGACCTGCAGGCAGGCACGTCCATCCGCAGCTTCTCGCTGCTAACTGCGGTTCGGGACTCGAACCACGCGCTGCTGTTCGACGATAGCCAACGACGAAAAGGCGATCTATTCCACACCAACAGTATCCGGGTTCTCGACGGCGCCCACGTGGACAAGAACGCTGCCTTTGCCGCCGGAAACTACCTACTGAGCTCCCGCATCCTCGACGCCATCTTCGTGGTCGACGCAGAGACCGAACGGGTCATCTGGACCCTCCAGGGGCCCTTTAAACGCCAACACGACCCGCACTTCCTCGACAATGGCAACCTGCTGCTGTTCGACAACGTGGGTCTGTCTAAAGAGCAGTCCCGGGTTTTAGAGATGGATCCCAACTCGGGTGAAATTGTCTCTTCCTACACCGGAACCGAGCAAGCGCCGTTGTTCAGCCGCACCTGCGGCCTCGTGCAAGCCCTGCCCAACGGAGGCCGCCGTATCGTCGAGTCCGCTGGCGGCCGAGTCCTCGACATCGATGTGCAGGGACAAGTTGTGTGGTCGTGGAATAGCCCACACCGCGTACAGAACGACAGCCTGGTAGCCACGCTCTTCCAGATGGATCCGGTCGACCTTAGCGGCGCCGACTGGCTCCAGCCGCCCGAAGAGGCCCATGCGCCGTAGCCTCACTATCGCGGCGGCTGCCCTCATCGGAATGGTGTCGGTC
>JAACDH010000155.1 GCA_009936995.1 Rhodobacterales bacterium | reverse complement strand
TGCACCGATGCGGTCGAACCCTGCGATCAGGCGTGGTGGCAAGACGCTGATGCAGATGGATTTGGCGGACGCGAACAGGTGTGGATCGGTTGTGAGCCGCCCTCGGGGTACGTGGCGGGCGACGCGGACTGTAATGATGACGAGGCGGCCCAGTTTCCTGGCGCTCAAGAGCGCTGTGATGGCGCGGACACGAACTGCGACGGTCTGGTCGACAATGAAGCCGTCGACCAACCCACCTTCTATCGCGATTTTGACGGTGATGGGTTTGGCGATTCGACGGATGTGCAGAGTACCTGCCAAGCCGAGGCAGGGTTCGTGGACAACGGAAACGACTGCGATGATACAGCCGCGGAGATCAGCCCAGATGCCGATGAATATTGCGACGCTGTTGATCACAACTGTGACGAAGACAGCCTCCTCGACGCGGTGGATGCGCCGTTGTGGTTCGAGGACGTCGATGTGGATGGCTATGCAGGTTTCCTGGGCATCGCGGCGTGTGAGCACCCTGGAGACGGCTGGTACGATTCGCCTGGCGACTGCGACGATCTCGACCCAACGGTGAACCCGACGGCCACGGAGGTGCCCGCAGACGGTTTCGATCAAGACTGCGACGCTGTCGAGGACTGCTGGGCCGACACCGACGGTGACGGTGTGGGTGGGACCGACGTCGCCTCGGGCAGCCTGGACTGCACCTCCCCAGGTGTGTCCGCCAGCTCCGGTGACTGTAACGATGTCGACGCTAGCGTGGGGCTCTATGTGCTCGAGGTGCCCTGGGACGGTGTCGATAACGACTGTAATCCGCTCACTCCCGACGACGATATCGACGGCGATGGGTATCCGCTGTCCAGCGACTGCGACGACGAAGATCCGATGGTCAACCCGGTTAATCCGCCCGCGATAGTGTTCGCCGACATCACCGCTGCGTCTGGTCTCGACCGACTCCAGTGGGATCCGATCGCCGAGCCCTACCGCTGCTCGGGCGGCGAGGAGTGGATGAGCGGCGGCGCCGCCGTGGCCGACTTCGATGGCGATGGCCGGCTCGACCTCTTCCTGCCACGCATGTATCTGCCCGACCTGCTCTACCGGGCGCTGCCTGCTGGCGACTACGAAGAGGTGGGCGCCCAGTACGGCGTCGACGACTCCGGTCCAAGTAACGGGGCGCTGTTTGTCGACGTCGACGGCGATGGCGACCTCGATCTGGTCGTTACCATGATGGGCGCAGCCCCCAACCTCCTGTACGTCAACGAGGGCGCGTTCTTCAGCGAGGAGTCGGTGCTCCGAGGCGTCGACCTGCCCCTGGCCGATCCCAGCGCGTGTTCACTGACCACCTCCGTGTCGGCGGGTGATGTCGACGGCGACGGCGACCTCGACCTACTATTGGCTGCTTGGCAACGGCCCGATCTCCTCGGCACCGAACGCGCCGCCCTCCTGGTCAACGACGGCTTCGGCTTCTTCACCGAAGACATGACCGCCCTGGGAATGGACCTCAACCTCCGGGCGGGTTTTACCGGTGCGTTCATCGACTTCGACGATGATGGCGACGTCGATCTGGGGCTGGCCGCCGACTGGGCAAGCAGCGGTCTGTACCAAAACGATGGCGGTAGCTTCACCGATGTCACCGCCACCGCCTCTGTGGGCACCGACGAAAACGGCATGGGCGCCGACTGGGCGGACGTCAACGGAGATGGCCACCTCGACTGGTTCGTCACCAGCGTGTCCGACGACACAGTCCCATGTAGCAACAACTGGGGCTGCAGCGGCAACCGACTGTACCTGTCCGACGGCGCTGGTGGCTTCACTGACGGCACCGATGACTGGGGCCTCCGCGACGGCGACTGGGGTTGGGGCGCGCGCTTCTTCGATGTCGACCACGACGGCGACCTCGATCTGGCCCAACAGAACGGCATGCCGCACCCGGGATTCACGGAAGACAGTTTTCGACTGTGGATCAATCAGGGCATCGACTACGAAGATGAGTCCTGTTCACGCGGCACGTTCTACGCGGGGCAGGGCCGAGGTGTTGTGACCTTCGACCAAGATAATGACGGTGATCAAGACCTCCTCCTCACCTTCACCGGCGACTTGCCGCGATTGTTGCGTAACGATGATGGTGCAAGCCAAGGGGCCTGGCTGCGGGTCTCTCTGGTGGGGCCGTCGCCCAACACCTTCGGGGTGGGTGCGACGGTCCGGTTCCTGCCGGCCGACGGTGGTAATCCCCTACGACGCGATCTGCACGCGAACAGCACCTTCCTCGCGTCAGGGCCGCCAGAGGTTCACGTGGGGTTGGGAGAAAACGTGTTGGCGGACGTCGAGATCACCTGGCCGGAGGGAACGGTCCAGCTACTGGTTGATCAGCCAGTAAACCAACACTTGACCGTGCAGCACCCGTCGCTATAGCGGGCCGGTCCAGGCGGCGGTGACGGTGACCTCCTGGTATCCAATGATCGCGAAGCCGCTATTGAAGGTGGCGCCCATGACCGGTCCGGCGGCGACGGTGCCACTGTAACCTTGGTCCCAAGTTACAAACCCCTCGGGCTCGCTGCCGATGGAGTTTCCGCTGATGGCGGAACCCGAGGCGCTACCGTCGATGGTGCCGTTGACGGTGCCCAAGGTGAGCTGTGCCAGGAGATCCAAGATGGGCCAATCGCAGTCGGAGAGGGTGCCTTGAATCTGCGGAGAGGCTGAGGCATCGACGACGATATCGACGTCGCCAGTGCAGGTGGAGGTGATGGGCGGAAAGGTTAGGTTGAAGTAGACCGTGACTGTGCCCGAGTAATGGCCGTCGTTCAGGGTGGCGCCGCCGGTAGTGGTTGTGGTTGTGCTTGTGGTTGTGCTTGTGGTTGTAGCTCCGGTCGTGGTTCCGGTGGTCGTGGTTCCAGTACCTGTGGCTGTGGTCCCAGTACCCGTGGTGGTGGTCCCAGTGCCGGTTGCCGTAGTCTCGGTGGTGACGGCTGTGCCCGTATCGATGTTGTCGGCCCCGGTGTCGAGCGGGCCATTGTCGCTAAACGCAGAGAGGCCGTCGCCGCAAGCGATGAGGAAAAGAAGTGGGAGCATGCGGGTGTTCACAGAAGCCTCCGGGAGGGCTATTGTACGTTGACAAGTACTCGAAGCGCTGAGCTTAGGTGTCAAGCAGATGATCTCTCACCATAATATCGCACTAACCCTACTTTTGGTAGCGTGTAGCGCCGCACCAGCTCCAGAACCTCCTGTCTTGGTGGCCGAGGTTGTGGATCTAGCCGTGCGACCACCCTCTCGAGCGATGCAGATCGCGCACTCGGTGACGTGGATGAATCAGTGGATCGACGCGCAGCCAGACGCGCTTCGATTCGATGCAGCCATCGGCACAGCGGCGATCGCTAAAGCCCACCCCACGGCCGAGACGCAGGCCTTGTTCGAGCGGGTGTTGGGCTTGGTGGACCAAGACGGTGGCCACCCCATGCGCCGCTTGTTCGAGCCCGAGGATCGGGTACCCCCCGAGCTGTCTACGCCTTGGTTGGCGCCGGCCGAGGGGCGGGTGAACGTGAATCGGGTGATTATCGAGGCGATCTACTGTGACAAGGTGGGGTTCCGACAACAGACAATAGACTATATTTGTGGCCCCATGCGAGACGACGGCAGCTACCAAACTGCACACGGTCTTTGGGGACTGGTTCTCGCGAACGAGCGAGGTTGTGTCGAACGGAGCCCCTGCTGGCAGGTGCTCGGCGATGAGCTGGTGGCGCTTGCCAAACAGACGAAGGTCAAGGAGGTTCCACAGGTGGACTTGCTTGCCGAGCAGGTGTTGATGCTGCAGCTCTCGGGACAGCCTAACGCCGCGCTCAGCGCCCAGCTACGCGTCCATCAACGGGAGGACGGCGGCTGGGGAGTTTCAACCGATGAGAAGCCCTATTACGGGTTTCACGCCACCTTCTTGGCGGCGTGGGTGCTGGCGCTAGAAGATTAGCAGCCGTCCAAATTCGAGGCGTTTCCGGTGGTGCCGGGAGCGCCCGAAGAAGCGCCACCTGCGCCGCCGCTGCCCACGTTGTAGGCAGCACCATTGTCGGTGTATGCGCTGCCAGAGCGACACACCACGCCGATGGTGGGACCGCCGCCGCCGCCGCCGCCATGGCCGCCGAGTCCGCCGTTACCACCGCCTCCTCCGATACCACCAGAGCCTGAGTTCCCTTGGATAAGGCCCGTAGCGTCGGAACCGCCGCCGCCGCCGATGCCGCCGTTTCCACCCGAGCTACCCACTCCGCCAGCGCCGCCGACACCACCGTTTCCGGTGACCACATCACCCGCGTTCATCACCACGCTGGAGCTGTAGAGAAGTAGGCCAATGCTGGCGCCGCCCCCCGTTCGGCTGCTACCGCCGAGGCCGCCGCAGCCACCGCCACCGCCACCGCCACCGCTGCCGCCCCAAGTCTCACAGGCGCCCCAAGTGCAGCCCGCGCCACCGCCGCCGCCAGCGCCGCCGCCACCGCCGCCGGCAGTGCCCGTGGATCCGTTGGTGCCATTCGCCGTGGTGTAGCTTGCCGACCCAAACGTTCCGATACCCGCGCCAGGACTGCCGTTGGACCCCGGCGCTCCGACCGCGCCGGGGCTGCCATTGGAGCCGTCACTCTCGTAGGTTGCGCCCGAGCCAGGTGCTCCGCCGCCGATGCCGCCGCCCCAGGCTCCCAGAGCGCCGCTGCCGCACGCGTGGCCAGGTCGACCGCCGGTGCCACCTTGGTTGGCGAAGCACCCGGATCCGGATGTTCCTGCAGCGGGTTGGCTGCAGCCCGAGCAGAAGATGTTGGAGTCTTCGCAACCGTTTGCGCCTTGGCCACCGTTTCCGCCGCTGCCCGCGGTGCCGCCAGCGCTTCCGCTACCACCATTGGAGCCGTTTCCGGCGGTGAACACCATGGCCGAGAACTCAAGTCCGGAGCTGTTGGAGACGTTTAGGGCGGTGCTGCTGGCGCCCGTTCCCGCAGCCGCGGCAGCTCGAATCTCGAACTGCTGCCATTCGGCGGGTGACGTCCAGTTGGAGAGCGTCTTGCCCGCCGAGGTGACGTTGATCAAGGGCACGATACCGCCGCTGCGGGTCCATCCGGTACTCTCATCGTAGCCGCCCGCCACGTTTACGCCTTGGACAAAGTTGCTGTTGAGGCTGACCGTGCCATCAGCCATAACAACCCAGGAACGTCCGTTAAGAGCTGCTTGGGTGTACGCCGTGTCAAGAGAGGACACCGGGGTGCTGCTGGTTAGGCCGTCGTTGCCGTTGTTGCCGTACACCGGATCGAGGAAGATGACGTCGAGAAGGTCGCCGTCGATGCCGTCGCAGTTATCGTCCAGGTAGCCCATGTCGGGCTTATCGTAGACGCCTGGGTTGACGTCGAAGGCAGCGTCATCGCAATCGCCATCGTAGAGCGTGGGGCAGGTGAGGTCGATGCTGCCGGCGCAGGGGCCGACTTCGCAATAGCAGTCTCCGTCGTCGTCGTAGGCTTCGCCGCCGTTGTCGATGGCGCCGTCGCAGTCGTTGTCGATGCCGTCGGCGAGCTCGGGGGCGCCGGCGTAGACAAAGGCATCCGCGTCGTTGCAGTCGTCGATGGGGTAGTCGCCATAGGAGTAGTTGACGCAGGCTTCATCGATGTGGAAGTCGTTGTCTTCGTCCTTGTCGTCGATGCCGTCGAAGGGGGGAAGCAAGCTGGCGTCGGCGGTGCAGTCGTCGTCGACGGCGTTGCCGCAGATCTCGAGCATGCCCGGGTGGATTTGGTCGTTGCCGTCGTCGCAGTCGCCCAACCGTGGAGAGTAGCCGTCGCCGTCGAGATCGGCGTCTTCGGGGTCTTCAACGACCACAAACACTTCGGCCAAGCCGGTGTTGCCGTCGTCGTCTTCGACGCTCAGCGTGACGAGGTAGTTGCCCACCGCCGATGGCGTCCAGATGCCCGAGGTGATGCCGGTGTTGTCGGGGGCCTCTGGACCTGCGACGGTATCGACGGTTGCTCCTGCTTCGTTGAGGGCTACCGTCCATTCGACGATGAGGGTATCGGAGGACTGTTGGGGGTCTCCCACGGTGCCGAGTAGGTCGACGACGAGGCCCGGGTAGGCCTCGGAGAAGTTGATGGGGTCGACGATCTCGGCGTAGGGGCTTGGGTCGCCTACGCCGACGTTCACTTGAATGACATGGTCGCCACTGGCACCTTCAGTGTCGACCGTTCGGAAGGTGACGCTGTGGACACCGACGCTGAGCACCGAAGAGATGCGTGAAAGACCGTCGGTGTCGGGACGAGCGAGGTCGATCGAGGAGAGCTCTCCGTCGATACTTGAAACCCAGGTGGTGGTCACGATATCTGCTAGTCCGTTGCCATCGGCGACGGTGCCGAGGAACTCGACGACTTCATTCTCGAGGACGGTGGCCTGGTCGACGGGGGCGTTGATTACCGCGGTGGGGGCAATGTTCGCGGTCTTGGTGACTTGGAAGTCGTTGCTGCACGCCATCATGATGGCGGCAGAGATTGAGAGTAGAATAGCGGGGCGCATCATAGAGGTCTCCGGAAACAGCAGTCGAGATGGCGGATAATAACATCGGAATATCCCGGTTGGTGCGAAACCACACTTGGCGGCCTCGGGCAGGGTGCTTTCGTGTCTAGATCGTAGGCGACGGTTGGCTCTTTTGGGTGCCATGCATCGGTCGCGAGGTCGTTGAATCGTTTGAGTGCTAGCTACGACTACGGGGCTGGAAGTTCCTGACGATTGGTATGAGCGTACACCGCCAGAACCCGGGCGCGTTGACGGACACCACCGCAGGTCGTTCCCCTGTGAAAAGACCCATTGACGCTCCCGAACATCCGGATGCGGCTACGGGTGCGCGTCGTACCAGTCCGCCCAGGCTTCAAGGCGATGCACATTGTGCGCCGATGACCGCAGCCAATGGCTCTGCCCAGGGTACACCCAAAACT
>JAACDH010000154.1 GCA_009936995.1 Rhodobacterales bacterium | reverse complement strand
TCATCACCATCGTCTCCTTTGTCGGAGCAGGCGAACAAGCCAAGCGTCAGCGTAATCGAGAGGAGGATTCGAGACATTAGGGGCACTCCGAGCGGGTAAGAAGCAGTCATCGCTGAACATCGTACCGGTTACACACGCCAATTCGGTTAGGATTCGACCATACGCCTCGGAGGCCCCGTGCACCGCACCCTCTTCGCCCTGACATTTTGCGCCCTCTCTACCCAAGCCGCGCAGGCCAAGTCGCCCGTCGATGACTGCCTGCGCACCAAGGTTTGGGACACCTACCCAGAGGGTTGGTCCGTTCGCGCTACCAGTGAGACCCAGGTCGAGTTCGGAGGAACTCAGTTTTTTAAAGCCACCTTGCTAAAAGGGCGCAACTACCGCGTGCTTACTTGTGCAGAAGAGGGCGTGAAGGATCTCGACGTCCTCCTGTACGACAAAGACGGCCAAGTGGTTGAGCGCGACCAGACCCAGAATCGCGAGCCGATGTTGTCGTTCTCACCCGACAAGACCGCCACCTACTACATCGTGCTGTACCTCCGCGACACCCACGACAAAACCAAGCCGGCGGCCGCCGCGTGGTCCCTGTTACACGCCGACTGATCTTACGGTCGATGGGCCGGTAGTTCCACCGAGAACACCGTTTCGCCCCGCCTAGACCGAGCCGAAACTCGACCGCCATGGGCCTCGATCACGGCCCGAACCAACGCCAGCCCTAGTCCCGTGCCGCCGTCGCCGCGTCGAGTGGTGAAGAACCGGTCGAACACCTTGGCCAAATTCGCCTCGCTGATTCCCGTCCCCGCATCTCGAACCGCAATACAAACCTGATGTTCCGCCGCGACAGCGACGACCGTGACCGGCGATGTTCCGTGCGTCTTAGCGTTGCAGATCAAGTTCTCGACCACGGCCTGAAGCTGCGTGGGATGGCCCTTAATCACCCCCACGCCCACCTCGAATGCGACATCTGGGTGGCGCTGTTGGGCATCGAGCATCCATTCCGCGAGGGTCAGGACAACGCGGTCGCCGCCCTCTTCGGCCCGCGCCAGAACCAGCAGCCCCTCCACCAAGTGCTGCATGCGCACCAGCTCGGCTTCGGCGTTCTCGAGGAAGCGCTGACGTTGGGCGGCCGGCATCTGGTCGTCGTCGGCCAGGAGCTCGACAGTTCCCCGAAGTGTCGCCAACGGCGTCTTGAACTCATGACTCACGTTGGACGCAAACTCGGTGATGTAGCCGAGCCGAGTCTGAAGACGGTCGGCCATGGTCTGGACCGCACCCGCGAGGTTCGCAACATCGGCCACATGAGAGGAACGCGGTGAATTTAACGCGTCCACGCGATCGAAGCGCCCCTCGGCGATCTGTTGCGTTGCCGCGGTCACCGTTCGCAATGAGTGCGTGAGTAAGAAACCCGCATAGAGGCCGAAAGCCACCGTAGCCAACATCGACAGCACCGTGCCGGTCAACAGGGGCCCAGGGTACATCTGATACATGGCCTGGATCTCGTCGCGGGGCGTTCGCGACAGCACTACCGTGCCAAGCACCTCATCGTCGAGCATCACCGGGATGGCCACAAAGAGCCGAACACCCGTGCGCCGACTCTCGCCAGCGAGCGGCATTCGGGTGGGTGTCCGGGGCTTCACCACCGCAGTCGACTGTCCCAAGAGCGCCTGTGCGACCTCGACCTCTCCCGACAGATCTTCGCCGTAGAGCTGACCACTGGTCGCCACAACCACGCCTCGGGCGTTGGTGATCTGAATTCCTGAGAGGGTGGAGACTTTGATCATCGCCAGCCGCTCCGACAGACCCTGGCCCACCCGTTCCAGACCAATGGTGGGGTCCTTCAGGCGATTGAACGACACGATATCCGCCGACATCATCGAGATAATCACGCCTTGATGCTCGAGATCCCATCGAGTTTGGTCGCGGAGGTCTTGGGCCAATTCTCCACTCGCCAACAGCACCAACAGCGGCAATAAAATCACCGCCAGATGAGAGCCCGCAAGCCACAGACGTAGATTGAGCACGATTCGAGGCGAGCCATCTGCGCGCCGCAGCAGGGGGAAACTAGGCTTCACTGCTTGAGCCGAAAGCCCAGCCCGTGGACGGTCTCGATGGCGTCGGCGCCACCCTCACGCAGCTTCTGACGAATGCGGCGAACGTGGGAGTCCAGGGTGCGGTCGCTGACGTGGTGGGTACCTGGGTAGGCCAAGTCGACCAGCTCGGCCCTCGGATACACCCGGCCGGGACGGCGCATAAGCACCTGGAGAATTCGGAATTCGGTGACGGTTAGCGCCACCTCGACCTCGCCGCAGAAGCACCGGAACGCCTCGGTGTCGAGCTTCAGATCGCCGTTAATAAGAAGCGAAGTGGGCGCGACCGGGGCCGGCTGAGTGCGACGGAGCACCGCCTTTACGCGACTGACCAACTCCCGTGGAGAGAAGGGCTTGGTGAGGTAGTCGTCGCCGCCCATCTCCAGGCCCAGCACCCGATCGACCTCTTCGCCCCGCGACGACAGAAACAGGATCGGCACCTGGGACGTCTGCCGGAGCTGCCGACACACCTCTAAGCCGTCAATCTCGGGCATCTGTACGTCCAGCACAAGCAGGTCGGGGCTCCACGATGCCGACGCTGACAGTGCTTTTGCGCCATCGGCCTCTTCGCGCACCTCGTGCCCTGCTCGTTGAAGTGCGTAGCGAACCACCTCGCGGAGGTGGGGGTCGTCGTCTACGAGTAGAATCCTTGCCATAGCCGCATCCTAACAACGAGTGTTAGCCGACCCCAGTGCCCACTTTGATCACCGATCGCAAACGCAAGCTCCGACGCCAGATGAAGGCGGTCCGCCGAGCCGTGCCCATCACCGCCGTGGTCACCGCCGCCTATCGCGCATTAGAGCGGGTTCGCGAGC
>JAACDH010000719.1 GCA_009936995.1 Rhodobacterales bacterium | reverse complement strand
TTCTTCGAGAACTTCGCCTCTTTAGATGTACACCGGCGGATGTTGTCGGATGATGTGCGTGTCGAGGCCTATCGCGAGGCGATTCAGCAGCTGGTGGGTTCCACCTCGGTCGTGATGGACGCGGGAACCGGCAGCGGCGTTCTGGCGACCTTGGCCGCGCTTGTGGGTGCGAAAATTGTGTACGCCGTAGACAACTCAGACATCTTGGATCGCGCTCGGGTCGTGTTCGAAGAGAGCGGTTTCTCGGATGCGATCTTACCCATTCGAGGTGATTTCGCCACGGTCACCACACCTCAACCGGTCGACGTGATCGTCACCGAGACGTTCGGAATATTGGCCCTGGCCGAGGGCGCCGCCCAAGATCTCACCGCCTGTTGTACTGCCAATCTCGCATCAGACGGTGTTGTCTGTCCCAGCGCGGTCTCTCTGTTCTTTGCGCCCGTCATCGACCCTGCCATCCGTGATCAGGTCGTGGGTCCATTCGAGCGCTGGCAGGGTGTAAACATGGGGAGTATGCGACAGGCGCAGCTTCAGCGCGGCGTCACGCTCGAGGTGCCAGCGGCGGCCGTGATGGGCACCGGGGAGTGTCTGGCGCGGCTGAACTTCTCCAGCGACGCTGTCGAGGCCCACGGGACTGTTCGATTCGAGGGCACGGCAGGATGTGAAATCGTCGGCCTAGTGGGCTGGTTCGACCTTCAACTCTCCCCGGATGTGGTGCTTGGAACTGGCCCTTATGATCCACTAACTCACTGGCAGCAGTGCTTTCTTCCCGTCGAGTCGTCGGCGTTCGAGGCGGATCTCGAAGCGACGATTCATCTGGTGCCCGCTCCCGAAGACCGACGTAGCCTAGAGGTCACTGTGGCGTGGCGGGCCGGGACGCAGTCGGGCGTCTGGCGCTATCGCCTGCGCTAGTGTCATTCAGACGCCACTCGCTGTAACAAAAGCAGCGTGAACGACAGCGGCGCTCGCCGCCATGCCCGACTCCGTGTCTTGGCCGATGCCCCGCCCTTCCATGGCCCTGGCCGCTTAAGGAGGGCAATCTATTTGTCACAACACGTCATCTGCAGAGGCTAGCTGCCGGTGGCGTAGGTGATACGAACATGCAGGTGGCTGCGGTGATCCGGCGCGTGGCGGACCACGCCACGGGAGTCCCAGGGGAGCCGTGCATTGGGACCGGGGAAGATGGAATCGACGACGTCGAGATCCAGCTGAAGGTCCACCAAGAGATGGTCGCGCAGTGCATTAATATGCTGCTGATCTAGTAGGATAAACGCCACTTTATCGGTGTCGAGAAGCGCACGTATAAGCGCCCAGGTGGCGTCGAGGTCGAGATCGCTAGAGCGCACATCAAGGAAGCCACCAAGGGGTTGTTTTCCTTGTCCCGTGTACAGGCCAATATCGGCGTCTACACCCAAGTTGTGCGTGATGTGGCCATACATATGCCCACCACCGCGTTGCGAAAGGTCGCCGATCAGCAACGGATCGTCGCTAGGCCGCTCAAAAGCCAAGCGCTCACCGACCTCGGAGAGTGTTTGCACAATCAGTGTTGAACCGTACGAACGGGTACGATCCCACCGGAGATATAGGCCCTCTTTCTGGGGGAGTTGATGACCGGCTCGCATGGGCCACGCCTGTTCGTTCGCGCTCGCGCCGGGGTCGGCGTGGGCGGGCAGCAGCAAGCTGATCAATAGAAGCCACATGAATGAGAAGACTCGTAAGGACCTGGCGTTCTAGCCCAGAATGAAAGTACTGCAACAAGGAACGCTTGATCCATATAGGGCGCGCATCGTTCTCGACGGTTTACTGCGCCCTTTACGTTGACAGAGAAATGCTCTGTCACGTGTCTCATGTGCATGTAGCATTCGTCATGACACTGGTGTCTTGGTGCCTCGCCCGTGTATTATGTGTCAAGGCCGAACGCGTCTGGGCATAGGCCCAACGTCTCTTCACTGATTTGTCAAGAAAGGTCTCTTGACTGTTGGCAGACAACACCTCGTGCGTACTCATCGTAAGTTCTAGACAACACAGTTCCCACGGGTTTCAGGCACAGGGCTTAATGACCTGGTCGCCACCCACTTACCGAGGGCAAGACAATCGATACCTTCGTCCCAAAGCAAAGAAAGTCCGAACGTCTCACCGCTGACCAAGAGAAGGAACTCGCCCGTAAGATTCATGCGGCTGCAGATCGCGCTCGTGAAGCGATTGCCGGCATCCCATCTTCCGATGCCGAGATCGAGCGCAGGCCCAAGCGGGCGGAGCGTACCCGTGCGGGTATGGTCGACCGCCTCGAAGCAGCCGTAGAGATCGCTTGGAAAGAGGCCAAAGAACTTGGCCACTACAAGGTCAGGGCTCGTACCGCGAAGCAAGCTTGGGCCGAAGCCGAGGCGATTCGCTGGACGCTGGCCATGTCAGGCCGACGCATCGCCCATGGCGAGGCACGCAAGCTCGCCGGCCCCTTTATGGACGAAGCCGACCTCATTCAGGAGGGTTACATCGGGCTGCTGCGCGCAGCCAAACGCTTCGATCCAGATCGCGACATTCGGTTTAGCACCTACGCTCGTTGGTGGGTGCGTGCTCAAATGACCCGCGCCATCGATCACACTGGTCGACCGGTGCGTTTGCCGGGCTGTGCTGTAGAACAAACCCGAAATCTTCGCAAGGCCATCAAGCGCTTCGAGGACATGGGAATCGAGTACAAGGTTGCCGACTTGGCTGTCGAAGTGGGCGTCGACTCCAAGCGCGCCGAGTTTCTGCTCTCCCAGGGCCAAACCGTCTCCCTCGATCAACCTGTCGACGAAGGTCCGCGGTCCAGATCTCTCGAGCACTTCCTCTCGGACGACAGCGCTATCGATCCCGACCAGGAGGCGATGCACACCCAAGAGATTAGGCGAATGCTCGAAGCATTCGACCACGTGCTCTCCGAGCGCCATCGATATGTGCTTACGCGTCGTTACGGCCTCGAAGACAACCAGTTCCGCACCTTGTCTCAGGTAGGCAAGGGAATGAGCTTGTCCCGTGAGCGCGTTCGGCAAATCGAACGAGAGGCCCTGGTTCGTTTGCGCGAGCAAGCCAACATTCGTGACTTCGTCGCGTAGTCCTACAGAGCATTCACTCCTCTGAGACGCCCATGAAGTCTGGTGCGCCCCTCGGCCATGCCCCGCATGAGGCCTTAGAAACCTACTGCGCCCTCGCCGAAGTCCATCGGATTCACTGCGGTTCCGCCCCCATGGCAACTAGGTCATCAAAGCATTCGTCGCTGTGGTTCGGCGGGTTAGGTCTTGCGACCTGTGGAGCGCTGGTGCTCTGGATGTGGAAAAGCCCATGACCGATCTGTACAGCCTCGACCAAACCGCCCTATCCGCGTTACTCAAGGACTGGGGATTTCCAGAGTTTCGAGCCAAACAAGTGTGGCACTGGATCCACGACAAGGGCGTCACCGAGTTCGAGGAGATGCCAAACCTACCTCAGGTCCTGCGAGACAAACTAAAGACGGACGCGCGCCTCGGCACGCTCGAGGTAGTGGCCGAAGAAGAGAGTATCGACGGTACGGTGAAACGCCTTTATCGGTTGGGCGATGGTCAGGTCGTAGAGTCGGTGCTCATGCCCTATTCGGATGGCCGTCGCACCGCGTGCATCAGCTCCCAAGCGGGCTGTGCCATGGGCTGTGTCTTCTGTGCCACGGGACAGATGGGCTTCGTCCGCAACCTTACGGCCACCGAGATCTTCGAGCAGGCCAAGCGCTTCGCCGACGACCTCTCTGCCCGCGAGGAACGCTTATCCAACGTGGTGCTCATGGGCATGGGTGAGCCCTTCCACAATTACGACGCCGTCATGGAGGCCATCGATCGCCTTCGCACCGATCTGGGGATC
>JAACDH010000718.1 GCA_009936995.1 Rhodobacterales bacterium | reverse complement strand
GCGCTATGCCTGTCTGACCGCACCATCCCTCGGGAGGCCAGCATGAGCGTGGGAGACCGCAAGCTCGATATTTTTGCGTCGATGTTCCGAAGTGCGGTCCATGATCCCTTCGAGTGGGCGCCGCCCCAGCTCCGTCGGGTGACCGTCGTCTCCGATGCGGGGCCCGAGGCGACCTCACAAGCGGTCGCGCACGCCAAGCGACTGCTCTCCACCATCGACAGCGCCGGCGAGCTGTCTTGGACCGTCCTCGACCAGACTCATTGGGTGGACGGACCATCCGCGCCGATTCCCACACTGCTCGAACAACTCGCGGCGTCGCCCGCAGACTTGATCGTCACATGGCGACACCTGTTGGGCAGCGTTCGCGACCTAAAGTGGACCCTGGGCTCTGTGGTCGACACGCTCACCCAAGCCAGCGACACGCCCGTGCTCCTGCTCCCGAATCCCGGCGGCGAGCACATCGCCGCCATGATCGACACCCAGAAGGTGATGGTGGTGACCAATCACCTCGAAGGCGACCACCGTTTGGTGAACTGGGGCGTCCACATGACTCACAAGACGGGCACGCTCACCCTCGCTCATGTCGAGGACGACGCCACCATCGACCGCGTGCTCAACGCTATCGGAAAGCTGCCTCACCTCAACTCAGATGTCGCCCGCATCGCGCTCCCCGCCAAGCTACTTCAGGGCGCTACCGACTACATCAACTCGGTCACCAGCGTGCTGCACGACCATCAAATCCAAGAGACCGTCGTGCCACTTGTGAAGCTCGGGCACGCGCTCACCGACTACTGCGCCCTCATCGAAGAGCACAACGTCGATTTGCTGATTTTCAACAGCAAAGACACCTCTCAAAACGCGATGCAAGGCATGGCACACGCCCTCGCCGTCGAAATCCGCGACCGCCCCCTGCTGCTGCTGTAGGCCCCATGCACGAAGTTTCCCACACCACCACGCTGCTCTTCGCCGGCCTGCTCACCTGTATGGTGCTCACCCTCGCCCTCGAAGAGAAAATTCACGCTAAAAAGTCGCTGATTACAGGGGTGTACGCCGTCATCGCGCTGCTGGCCGGTGCCGCATTCGGCGTCCTGCCCTTTGGTGAAGTCCAGCTCCCCAACGGCCATCATGTGGCCATGCCGGTGTTCATTCCGGCCGTGGATTGGGGCGTCATCACCATCATCCTCGGCGCATCGCTGTTCGTCGATGCGGTCAGCCAATCGGGCATCTTCACTTGGGCCGCCATTAAGCTCACCAAGGCCAGCGGAGGCGACCCTTTTCGACTCTTGGTGGCCTATTCCGGGCTCACCGTGGTGTTCAGTGCCGTACTCAACAATGTCACTGCAATGATCATTGTCGGCTCACTATCTGCGGTATCACTGAACAAGCTCAACAAGAAAGAGCTACTGCTCGGCTTCCTGCTCATCGAGGGCCTGCTCACCAACGTCGGTGGTCTGTTGACGTTGATCAGCTCGGTACCCAACATCATCCTCGGCAACCTGGCCGACATCCCGTTCATGACCTTCTTCTATGTGGCTGCGCCTTACGTCTGTTTTACGACGGTGGTCACGCTGATGATGGGGGTCAAGTTGTTCGGCATCTCGCCGCTCAAAGACGCCGAGGCCCGTGTCGAGGCGGAGAAGCTCGTTCAATCCTTCAACGAGAACGACGGCATAGGCAACCAGCTCTTCTTTAACGTCAGCTGGTTGTTGCTCGGCCTGTTCTGCGCGGTGATGGCCGGCGCCTCGCAACTCCCGTGGGTCAGCTCCCTAGGGCTGGGGTTTGTGGCCATGTCCTTTGCGATCATGGCGATGATTCCGACAAAAAATCAGGTCGACAAGAACTGGGCCGCCTTCGACTGGGACCTTCTGTTCTTCTTCGTGTTCCTGTTCGTGGTGATCAATGTGGCCGAGCACGCGCTTGTCCTCGATCTCATCGGCGACGGCCTGAGTGGGCTCATCGAGCTGGGCGATGTACTGGGCGGAGGCCTGTTGCTTTGGGCCGCGGCCATCGCTTCCTCGGTCACCGACAATGTTCCACTAGCGGCCGTTCTCGGCAAAATTATCGCCGCACGTCCTGACATATCACCCGACTCCCACCTTTGGTGGTGCTGCATCTTCGGCGCGAACTTGGGCGGCAACTTCTCCCCCATCGGCTCGGCCAGCACCGTGGTCGCGGTCGCGGTAATGCACAAGCACGGACTGCCCATCAGCTTCGTCGGATTCGTCAGGAAGGCACTACCATTCGCCCTGGTCCACGTGACCTTGGCGACGGCCTATGTGCTGCTGTTCTTGGTGTAGCCTACAGAGACCGCAGGTACGCTTCGAGCTCGTCTATTTCGGAGGTAGACAACATGCTGGTGTCGCCCATGATGCCGTCTTCAGAGCGCTCGATGACGTCGCGTAGCGTCTCGCTGCTTCCGTCGTGGAAGTACGGGGCGGTGGCCGAAACGCCAGCCAGGGACGGTGTATTGAACGAGTTTTTGTCGTACAACACGTAGTCGCGATTGTCCGTATAGGTGGCGCCGCTGTGGCACAGGGTACAGCCCACATCGGGTCGCTCAAAGATGACCCGACCGCGTTCAATGACGTCATCTTTGTCGTCACCACCGACGTCGACCGGACGGCTCCAGTCCACGTAGGAAGCCACCAATGCGGCTTCTGAGTCGAGGAGCCCAACGCCCCCCATTCGCAACTCGGTGGTCAGCTGTGCCTCGGTCGCGACAGAGTCGACGCCGTCGGTCCAGGTAACCGGCGCCGTGGCGCTTACCAACCCGGCCAGAGAGGGCGTTTGCCGTAGACCGATCTCGAATGACCAGGTGAGACCATCGTCGCGACCTTCCATATGGCATGTACTACAACTGACGCCAGCGCCCTCGGCAGCCACGCGTTTGTCGGTGGCCGAGTAGAACAGGCGGCGCCCTTCCTCGACCTCTGGGGACAGGCTAGACTGCTCGATAACCGTTGACTGGTCAAGCTTATCGACGTTCGTACGGCCTTGGAATCCAGAGATGTCGACCAAAGCCTCGCGAACACTCTCTACGTTCCAGGCGGAGAGCGTGCGGTCGAAACCAGCGTGTACAAAAGCGTCGTCCTTGCCAGTGAAAGCGATGCCACGGGGGCCTGCTCCGGTGTGCTGGGCGATCAGAGCGCGGTCGGTCATGCCCGCGGCTTTCGTGCCCATGCTTGGTATGAAACCTCCACCCAAACGACCCGTATCTGAGAACCCGGAGGTGCCGGCACCCTCGCTCATGGTCTCTCGCTCGCCACGGAAGGGGCCCAGTTCGACGCCCACCACCACGTCGGACGACTCCATCGTGACCAACACCCGCCCGCCGCGAGGGTCGGCGGTGACACTGGAGGGATAGCTGCGGACAATCTTGTTATCGAGTACCGACCCGATAAAGACCGCGAGAGTATCCAGCTCTTTATCGCGTTCACCGCGATGGTTGAGCGGCACCCGAGCAACACCCGGATTCACTCGTCCGATGTTGAGGCCACTGCTACTGTAGCCGTTGGGCACCGGCTTGCCGTCGACAGGGGTCTCGACAGGTGTCTGATTGTCGACATAGATCAACGGCACCAACAGCGTCTTGCCGTCGGGCATAATCGTCGGATCGCCCGTAAAGCGCGGGGTAAGTTCAACCTCTCCGAGATCGGTGATGGTAACAACCGTAGGCATCTCGATGACCGTCATCTCGCCGCTGTTTCGGTCGATACGCGTGAGCCGCGCGTTGCGCGCGCTGGCCACAAATACCGCGCGCTCGCTGGGATGTAGCGCCAGCCACTGGGGCTGGTCGCCGACGTCCCACTGGTCGACCACGTTGAGGTCTCGATCGATCTCGACCACGCGATTGTTCTG
>JAACDH010000153.1 GCA_009936995.1 Rhodobacterales bacterium | reverse complement strand
TGCCCGGTTATAGATAGGCGCTCACGGACAGGTACATCAAAGAATGCCCCACGCCTACAGCCCAATCGGTTGGTCCCACGTACGTCCGGAAGCCCCATTAGTTGGGCGTTCCGCCGTGATCACTGCCCTCCGAACGCTAGATCTGCCGTTTTGGCTACTGCGGATCAAATCGGGGCAAGTCGCGGTGCATCCCGGTCCGCTCGATCTACAGAGCACCCCGGGGGCAAATGCCCTACCGGTTATCGCTCGGGTCGGTGAGCTTACGCCAGATCAGCTCGGCGATCCCTCGTTTCAGAGAATTTATGGCGTCAAACTAAACTACGTGGCCGGCGCCATGGCCAACGGCATCGCCTCAGCCGAGCTTGTGATCGCCATGGCTCGCGCCGGCATGATCGGATTTTTCGGGGCGGCCGGGCTGCCCACCGAACGCATCGTCGCCGCGCTCGACGAAATTCAGAGCGCAGTGCCCAACCGGTCGTACGGCGTGAACCTCATTCACAGCCCCTCAGATCCCCGCCAAGAGCAGGCCTCCGTAGACCTGTTCCTGGCCCGTAAAGTGCGTGCCGTCTCTGCTTCCGCGTATATGGCGCTCACGCCGATGGTGGTCCAATACCGGGTCAGCGGGCTCCACCGCGATGCAGCCGGGCGTATCGTGGCCCCCAACAAGCTGCTGGCGAAGGTCTCACGCCCCGAGGTCGCCGAGCGCTTCATGCGGCCCGCACAGACCGCGATGCTCCAAAGCCTGGTCCAAGCCGGGCGCATCACCGCCGAAGAAGCCAGCCTAGCGGCCAATTTACCGGTCGCCACTGACATCACCGCCGAAGCGGACTCGGGCGGCCACACCGACAACCGTCCCCTGCCCGTCTTGCTGCCACTGCTCCAAGACCTACGCGCTCGCGTCGCCAGGGATTTTCCTGCCGCGGCCGAGGTCCGAATCGGTGCTGCGGGCGGGCTCGGCGACCCCACCGCCGTCGCCGCCGCTTTCGCGATGGGCGCGGCCTACGTGGTCACGGGCACCGTCAATCAGGCGTGCGTCGAAGCCGGAACCAGCGAGCAGGTTCGGATCATGCTGTCAAAGGCAGGAATGGCGGATGTAGGCATGGCCCCCGCCTCCGATATGTTCGAAGCGGGCGTCGAGCTGCAGGTGCTCAAGCGCGGCACGATGTTCCCCATGCGCGCGCGCCAACTCTATGCGGTGTACCGAGACTACGCCTCCCTCGACGCCATCCCCGTCGATGTTCGGACCAAGCTCGAAGCCAAGACCTTCAGGCGCCCCCTCACCGACGTCTGGGCCGACACCGAGGCGTTCTTTTCCGAGCGCGACCCCGAACAAATCAGCCGGGCAAACACCGACCCCAAGCACAAGATGGCGCTGGTCTTCCGCTGGTACCTCGGTCTCAGCAGCCGGTGGGCCATCGCCGGCCAGGCCGACCGCATGACCGACGCCCAAATTTGGTGCGGTCCCGCTATCGGCACGTTCAACGCCTGGACCGCCGGCACGTTCCTCGCCCAGCCCGCCAACCGCAAGGTCGCGGTCGTCGGCGCTAATTTGATGGCTGGTGCCGCCGCCATCACCCGCGCCCGCTGGCTGGCCCAGCAAGGCGTGAACCCCGGCGACGAGGCCTTCTGCTGGGTGCCTCGCCCCTTGCGCGCTACGCCCGCGCAACCCAACCCATCCAGGGAGCCCCATGTCCACGCCTAAGCAGCCGCCTATCGCAATTGTGGGCATCGGGTGTTTGTTCCCCAAGTCTCCCGACCTCTCCAGCTACTGGCGCAACATCGTTCAGGCCGCCGACTGCATCGACGACGTGCCCAACGATCACAGCTGGAAGCCCGAGGACTATTACGACGCGGACCCCTCTAAGAAAGACAAGACCTGGTGCACCCGGGGCGGCTTCCTCGATCGAGTCCCCTTCGATCCGCTCCAGTACGGCGTTCCGCCAAACATGCTCGAGAGCATCGACACCACGCAGCTGCTGTCGCTCATCGTCGCCCGAGAGACCCTCCGCGACGCCGGGCTAAACCCCGATGGAGAGGACTGGGACCGCGACCGCGTGGGTTGTATCATCGGCATCACCGGCACCCAAGAGATGGCCGTCAACTTGGGTTCTCGCTTGCAGGGTCCCATCTGGCGCAAGTCCCTCATCCGCTGTGGCATCGATCCCAAGCTCGCCGACGCGGTCGTGGCCGATATCGGCAACCATTTCCCCACTTGGACCGAGCAATCCTTCCCGGGTCTCCTCGGTAATGTCGTGGCCGGCCGCATCGCCAATCGCCTCGACCTAGGCGGTACTAACTGTGTGGTCGACGCCGCCTGCGCCTCGTCTTTGGCTGCAATTCAGTACGCCATCAGCGACCTCACCTCGGGCCGCTCCGACCTGATTCTCAGCGGCGGCGCCGCCACCTTGAACGACCCGTTCATGTACCAGTGCTTCACCCGCACCCCCGCCTTCTCCAAGCGCGGAGATGCCACCCCGTTTGATGCGGCGTCCGACGGCATTCTCATCGGCGAAGGTGTGGCGATGATCGCCATGAAACGTCTCGAAGATGCCGAGCGCGACGGCGACCGCGTCTACGCCGTCATCCGCGGCCTCGGCAGCAGCTCCGACGGTAAGTTCAAGAGCATCTACGCACCCAACAGCAACGGGCAGGCCAAGGCGCTCCGCCGCACCTATGACATGGCCGACATCCACCCCGACACCATTGAGTTGGTCGAGGCGCATGGCACGGGCACCAAAGCTGGAGACGTCGCCGAAATAGGTGGACTGACCACCGTTTATGGCGACACAAAGCGCACCGACCGCTGGGTCGCCTTGGGAACAGTGAAGAGTCAGATCGGCCACACCAAGAGCACCGCAGGCGCAGCCGGACTGGTGAAAGCCGTCTTGGCCCTACATCAACGGGTGCTCCCGCCCACGGCGAAGGTCACCGAACCGAATCCCAAGATGAAGTTCGACGAGACGCCTTTCTACCTCTCTACCCGGGCTCGTCCGTGGATTCGAGCCGCAGACCACCCCCGTCGCGCGGCAGTCTCGGCCTTCGGGTTCGGTGGCAGCAACTTCCACGCCGTCCTCGAAGAACACGGTTCCGCCAACGTCCGTCCCATCTTTGCCGCCGAGAGTGAGCTGTTCCTGTTCGGGGCCGAGAACGAACAAGGCCTACGCGACCAACTCGACGCCCTTGAGAACGGGGATTGGGCGACCCTGAGCCACGCCGCCCGCGAAATTCAAGCGCGCTGGACACCGTCCAAGTCGGTCCTGGGTTTTGTGGCCGAAGACGCCCAAAGCCTGCTAAAACGCATCACCCACGCCCGTAGGACTTTGGATGGAACGCCCATTCCCGGCATCCATTTCGGCGCTGAGCTCTGCGCTCCCCGGCTCGGGTTCCTGTTCCCCGGACAGGGTTCGCAGTATTTGGAGATGGGCCGGGGCGCCGCCATTCGACACCCGGTGTTGCGACAGGCGTTCGACCGTGCGGACGAGCACTTTCGCCAAGCCGGTCGCATCTCGCTGTCCAGCGTCGTCTTCCCGCCTCCCGCCTTCGACGACGCCACCGAGACGCAACACAGCGCCAACCTGCGCGCAACCCGATGGGCTCAGCCCGCGCTGGGCGCCATCTCCAAGGGCTACCTCGACGTGCTTGGCCAGTTCGGAGTCACCGCTTCGGCGGTCGCCGGACACAGCTATGGCGAGCTCGTCGCCCTGCACGCAGCTGGCGTATGGGACGAAGACGCGCTGTGGACCGCCTCTCGCCTCCGCGGCGAGCACATGAACGCCGGCGACACCGACCCCGGCACCATGGCGGCCATCACCGGGCCCCTCGACCAAATCCAATCGGTTCTCGACACGCTAAGTCAGGGCGTCGTTCTCGCCAATCGGAACCACCCCGAACAAGGCGTAATCAGCGGCGGCCGTAGCGCAGTCCAAGAGGCCATCGTGTGCCTTGAAGAGGCCGGGCTCACCACCAAATTGCTTCAGGTTTCGGCGGCCTTCCACAGCCCCCTGGTCGCCGATGCCCAGGCGCCGTTTGCCGCAGACCTCAAGAAAATCGACTTCGCGCCAGCGACCATTCCGGTGTTCAGCAACACCACCAGCAAGGTCTACCCATCCGACCCCGTTCAGTCCCGCAGCGTTCTCGCCCAGCAGCTCACCTCACCGGTCGACTTTGTCGGCATGGTTCGCGAGATGGCCGGTAGCGTAGATGCCTTCGTCGAGGTCGGTCCCAAGGGTGTGCTCACTGGCCTCGTCCGGTCAACGCTCGGCGACGATGTGCCGGTCATCGCCACCAATCCGCTGCGCGAAAAGGTTGACGCCGACACGCAGATCAAGGATGCCATCGCCGCACTTGCGGCCATTGGCGTCCCAGTCACTTTGGCCCCATTGCTGGCCGAGACCCTCCCCTTCGCTCCCCGACTCACTGGCTCCAAGGCCACGGTTTGGCTGGGCGGCGCAAACTTCAAGAACCCCAGTACCCTGGAGCCCCCCATGCCGGAGCTGCCCAAGCTGCCAACGGCCGCGCCCACGCTTGAAGCCGATGCCGGCTGGGCGGGGATTCCCACCAGCGGTACGCCCGTCTCCAAGCCGCCCGCGCTGGCCAAGTCCACCCAAGCCGTCGCGGCTCCGATGATGGCCTCCGGCGATCTGGCCGCACTCCTCGACAGCACCCGCCAGACCCTGTCCGCCTTCCAGGCCGCCCAACAAAAGACCGCCGAGGTCCACGGCCGCTTCCTCGACGCCTGGTCCGAAGCCAGCCGCAACTTCACCCGACTGTTCGAGACCCACGCCCGTCTCGTCGAGATGGCCACCACCGGTCAGGTCGCTCCCATGGCCACCCTGCCCGCTCCCGCCGCACCAGCAGCCGCGCTCCCGTCCACGCCGATGGGCAACCCCCTCACCTCGCCAATCTTCGCCGCACCGCCCGCAGCCGTCGAGGGTCACACGGCCAATCTTCCAGACATCTTCGCCGGCGTGGCCTCGGAAGACACCGGTCGCATCAACATCCAGTCTACTGTCGTCCCCGACATCTGCACCGATGTTCCGATGATCTTCGACGCAGCCGCGGCAGTCAGCGCCAAGTCAGCCCCGTCCCAGCCCACCGCCATCGTGATCAACAGTGGCCCCAGTCGCGATGACCTGGTCGCCGCGATGATGAGCTCGGTCGCAGCCAAGACAGGCTATCCCCTCGACATGCTCGAGCTCGGGATGGACCTCGAGTCGGATCTGGGTGTCGACAGCATCAAACGCGTCGAGATTTTGTCGGCGGTCCAAGAGGAAATATCCGCCCTGCCCGAGCTCGACAACGACAAGATGTCGGCCCTGCGCACCCTCAACGACGTGGTCGACTACTTGGCCGCGGTCTCCGGAGCCAAAACGCCGGCCATCACCTCGCGGCAGGTGGGCCCCAGCCGCGACACGCTGATCACCTCACTGCTCAATTCCGTCGCCGTAAAGACTGGTTACCCTCTGGATATGCTAGAGTTGGGCATGGACCTTGAGTCCGACTTGGGCGTCGACAGCATCAAACGCGTAGAGATCCTCTCCGCTGTCCAAGATGAGGTTCCCGGACTGCCCGAGCTCGACAACGACAAGATGTCCGCCCTGCGCACCCTCAACGACGTGGTCGACTACCTGCGCGAGGCCGTTGGCGCCGACGCCATGCCCCTGTTGAGCACGGCGATGTTCGACGCCACCCGCACCGTCCCCCGCGACAAACTGCAAGCCGCGCTGCTGGATTCCGTCGCCGAAAAAACAGGCTACCCACGCGATATGCTCGAGCTCGAGATGGACCTCGAGTCCGATCTGGGCGTCGACAGCATCAAGCGCGTCGAGATCTTGTCCTCGGTCCAAGAGCGCGTCCCCGAGCTGCCCGAGCTCGACAACGACACCCTGTCCAAGCTGCGCACGCTGCATGAAGTGGTCGAGCACATGGTCGGCCAGTTCACCGGACTCGGCTTCGCGATGGTCGGCGCCAGCGAAGCCATCCACGCCTCGCCCATGCTCATCGTCCCGCCCCCCGCTCCCGCGCCGGCCCCCAAGGCCGAAGCGGGTCCACCCATGGTGCAGGATGCTGCCGCGCTCATTCATGAGCCGGAAGTCGCTCTGCGTCGGAGGGTAGTTCGGCAACTTTCCTCGGGTACCCCCGCAGAAGTAGGTCTCAAAAGCCCCATCGTAATCACCGCCGATGTCAACGGTCGCGCCGAAGCCCTCTCCGAGGTCCTCACCGGCCTGGGCCATCAGGTCACGGTTATCGATCCCGACTGGTCTGCCAATTCAATCGACGTTCCCGTCGGCACCCAAACCGCCATTCACTACGCAGCAGCGGGCGCACCCGCTGACGCCGTGCACGCCCGGGTTCGAGGTGGATTCCTGTTCGCCAAGGCCGTTGGCCCCAACATCGCCTTGTTCGTCACCATCTCAGCCCTCGGAGGTCACTTCGGCTTCGACGCGCTCGATGGAGACGCCCTCGAAGGCGCCCTCGCCGGCCTGCCCAAGACCCTCGCTCAAGAGTGGGACGGCCCTCGATTCTTAGCCATCGACATCGCTAAAGACACCTCTGCCGAAGCCATCGCCATCGTCCTCGGCCAATGCCGAGGCACCATCGAGGTCGGTATCTCAGACGATGTTCGGGTGATTCGGAACGTAAACGAGCGCCTCGACCGCAGCCAATCTAAGACGCCGATCAACGCAGGCGACACGGTGGTCGTCTCCGGCGGCGCTCGAGGCGTCACCGCTGCCGTGGTCGTCCGCATGGCCCAGCGATTCCAGCCCAGTTTCCTGCTGTTGGGACGCTCCGAGGTCCCCACCCAAGACCCCGCTTGGGCCCTCGGGCTCGCCGACGACAAGCTGCAAGCGGCCTGGATCGCCGACTGCAAATCCAAATCGGGTAAACCACGTCCCAAGGCCATGTCCAAAGCGCTCCACGCCGTACGGTCCGCCCGCGAAGTCCGCCAAACCCTGGCCGATGTTCGCGCCGCCGGCTCCGAAGTCCAGTACGTGGCCGTCGATGTCCGAGATGTGGTCGGAGTCGCTTCCGCGGTGTCCGCCCAAGTCGCGGTGTCTGGGCCGGTTCGTGGGGTCATCCACGGCGCTGGCATACTCGCCGACAAGCTCGTTGTCGACAAGACTCCAGAGTCCTTTGACGCCGTGTTCTCCACGAAGGTAGACGGCCTAAATGCCCTTTTGGCCGCGGTCGATACGGCAGAACTTAAGGCCCTCATCGCCTTCACCAGTGTGGCCGGTCGCTTCGGAAACGCCGGGCAAGTCGACTACAGCATGGCCAACGAGGCCCTCACCCACGTCCTGCTCCAGCACGCCCACAGCGGTGTCCGGGCCATCGCGTTCGACTGGGGCCCGTGGGACGGCGGCATGGTCACCCCCGCGCTCAAACGTCAGTTCGCCACTCGCGGGCTCACCGCCATTCCCCTATCGCTGGGCGCCGAATTCCTGTGTGACGAGCTCGTCTATGGCCGCGAAGTAGAGGTCGTCGTCGAGGGTCCTCGCCCCACCGAGGGCTCTCTGACGCGCTGCTTTGGTCTCGACACCGACCCCTGGCTGGCCCACCACACCATCGGCAACAAGCCCGTGGTTCCGGTCACCGTGGTCCTCGAATGGATGGCGCAGATCGCCCGCGAAACCTTCCCGAGCATGTACGTCAGCACCATCACTGATCTCACCGTCCTCAAGGGCATTGTAGCCGACGAGAACGGCGGAGAAGTCACCCTCTCTTGGTTACCGGCGGCCACCCGTCAGGGCAGTCGCGCGCTCACGTTCCAAGTCATTGGAGGACTCGGTCCCCTGGGCAGCCCCCGCGTGCACTATCGAGCGGTCATCGACTTGGTCAATGAGCGGCCCCATGCCGAAAAATACCCAGGATCCAACGGGCTCTCAGCGTCAATATATCCCCACGGTATCGCCGATGCGTACGACCAGTTCCTGTTTCACGGACCATCGTTCCAGGCCATTGATTCCATCGTGGGAATGAGCGAAAAGGGCATCGTTGCCTGGCTTGAGACCCAAAACGGTCTTGGCCGAGGAGGCACTTGGCACACTCAACCCGTCCTCCTCGACGCCACGCTGCAGCTCCTATTGCTCTGGGTTCGAGAGACGGATGGTGCGGCGGCACTTCCGTGTATCATCAAGGAGTACCGTCAATTCCACGACTTCCCAGATCGCGTAGCGTGCCACCTCGAGGTCGACCGAATCAGCCGGAACCGAGGCCAGTTCACCGCCACCTTGGTCGACGAGGACAACACCGTCATCGCCACCATGAGCGCTGGCGAATACACCGCCGACTCCAACATGAATCAAGCGTTTACCGAACGCGGTCACTGAGGTTCCCATGAACTTCGCCATCGTGGGCATGGACTGCATCCTGCCCGGCGCCAACGACGCCGAGGCGTGGATCTCTGCCCAAACACCCGCAATCCGCAAGGTCCCTCCCGGACGATGGCCCATGCCGCCCGTTTCCGTTCTGGGTAAACGGGGCGAGGCCGATCGCACCTTGGGTGTTCACGGTGCATTCGTCGAAGACTTCGCATTTAAAGCCGGTGATCTCAACCTGAACGACTGGCCCATCTCCAAGATGGATCCCCTCTTCGGCTGGACGCTGCACGTCGTCCGCGGCGCTCTTCAGGGTGTATCCGCAGATCCACAGCGAACGGCCTTGGTCATGGCCAACCTGGGGCTGCCTACCTCTGGCGCAGTTCGCGCCATCTCCAAACCAATCGTCGACGCCTTGGGTGTCCATCTACCCTGGCTCGACGGCGGCGTTCCCGAAGACCGATGGCACAGTGGGCTGCCTGCCCAGATCGCCGCACAGGTGTTCGACTTCGCTGACTCCGTGGCCGTCGATGCCGCCTGCGCCTCCGGGTTATACGCGGTCTACCTGGCTATGGCCCGCCTCGAGCGCGGAGAAGTCGACCTCGCCATCGCCGCCGCCGCGAACCGGTCCGACTCCAGCTACCTACATCTAGGCTTCAGTCAGCTGCGCGCGTTGTCCGCCTCGGGCAACGCCCGTCCCCTCGACCAGCGGGCCGACGGGCTGATCATCGGCGAAGGAGCGGCCGCCGTGGCCCTCAAGCGCCTGCCCGACGCCATCGCCGCCGGCGACACCATTCACGCCGTCCTCCGGGGCGGCGGGCTCACGGCAGACGGTCGGAAGGGCAATATGCTCGCCCCCGATGCCTCCGGACAGCTACGAGCGCTACAAGCCGCCTGGGACCACGCTGGATTGTCCCCCACCACCCTGGGCTACGTCGAGTGCCACGCCACCGGAACCCAGCTGGGGGACGGTGTCGAACTCCAGGCGTTACACGACCTGCTCGAAGGCGCCGGTGCCACACAGCCCGTCGCCGTGGCCTCGGCCAAAGCCCTGATTGGCCATACGGTAACCGTAGCAGGCCTCGCCGGACTGATCCGCGCGGTGGGCGCGGTTCGCGATGGCTTCCTACCCGGGGCGTATGGCGCCGAACAACCCCATACGGCCGTGCAAGCCAGTCGCCACCTCAACCTTGAGCTCCAACGACGCCCTTGGGTCGGCGCTGGCATTCGTCGGGCCGGCGTGAGCGCCTTTGGGTTTGGCGGCACCAACGCCCACCTCATCGTCGAGGCCTTCGAGGGTCCCCTCGATGCGCCCCCTACCCTCACCGCTGCCGCGCAGCCCATGGCGATCGTCGGACTGGGGATGCAGCTGGGTGACCTCCGTGGAACCCAAGCGCTCGCCGCGCTCAAGGTCGGTTTGCCTAGAAAGGCGGCGCCCGCTGCCGCCCGGGGAGAAGTCGTCGCGCTACCCGAAGGTACCTGGCTGAGCGAGGTCTGCGTCGATCCGCGTCGGTTCAAGATTCCACCGCTAGAGCTGGCCGAGCTGTTGCCTCAACAGCTGCTGATGCTGGACGTCGCCGCCGATGCCCTCGCCCAAGCGCCACAATTCACGCCGGCCCGAACAGCGTCGGTGGTGGGCATGGGCGTGGACCATCACATCGCCGAGCAAGTGGTCCGTTGGGCCGCCATAGACGCGGGCGTAGAAGCACCGTTCTGCCCGCCGCTCAATGCGTCTCGAGTGCAGGGCCATCTGCCCAACTTCGTGGCCAACCGCATCGCCGCTCAGTTCGACCTGCAGGGCCCCAGCTGGACTACGTCCTCGGGCCAGCTTTCGGGCCTTCACGCCCTCGACCAGGCCAGTATTCTGCTCGCCACGCACGTCGCCGATACGGTGCTGGTCGGTGCAGTCGACCTTCCAGGTCACGCAGGCTCCACCCTCGCTGCCGCCAAGGTTCTGGGACCACAACCCATCACCGAAGGCGCCATCGCCCTCGTCGTCATGCGCCTCGACGAAGCCAAAGCCGCCGGCTGCAGCATCCTCGGAGTCATCCACGAGGTCCACTTCGACCGTGCCGACGCCAAGCCCTCGCCCTGGGGCCGCGCCGAAGCCCTCGACGGCCTGCTGAGCGTCGTCCACGGACTGGCCACAGACGCCACCGCCATCACCGCCCACGCCCAACCGGATGCCCGCGCAAAAGTCCACCTTCAATCTCGTGT
>JAACDH010000717.1 GCA_009936995.1 Rhodobacterales bacterium | reverse complement strand
GCTTGCGAAGAGACCGCTCGAGGAAGACGGCAGAGTCGCCAAAAGCAGCTTGGGATTCGGCCTGCGCGATCGTGAACACCTTGCGAAGGGTGGCCTCGTTCTCGATGACCCGCATGCCCTTTCCGCCGCCCCCCGCAGCCGCCTTCAGCATGATGGGGTAGCCCGCGAGGTTTGCCGCAGTCACCGCCTCTTCAAGATCGTTGATCTGGCCACCGCTGCCCTCGAGCATGGGGAGGCCTGATCGCTTCGCGGCAGCCTTGGCGGAGAGCTTGTCGCCGAACATCTCGAGGTGCTCGACCGTAGGACCGATGAACGCCTTGCCCAATGCCCGCACAGCGTGGGCAAACTGTGCGTTTTCAGCCAAGAAGCCGTAGCCGGGATGAATTGCGTCTGCGCCGGTGATCTCGGCGGCCGTGAGCACAGCGGGCTGGTTCAGGTACGACAAGGTCGCCTGGGGTGGCCCGATACAGATCGCCTCGTCCGCAAAGCGAACGTGCAGGGCGTTTTTGTCGGCCGTGCTGTACACAGCGACCGTGGCGATGCCCATCTCGCGACAGGCGCGGATCACGCGGAGCGCAATCTCGCCGCGGTTGGCGATGAGAATCTTCTGGAAGACCGGCGCAGTCATGCGACCTCTTTTGGCGGCTACGAGGGGACGCACCGCCGGGTGTCAGCGCTAGCTGGGGCGGATCTTGAACATGACCTGACCGAACTGAACCGGCTGAGAGTCATCGGCGAGGATCTCGACCACGGTACCCGTGGTCTCGGCCTCGATCTCGTTCATGAGCTTCATAGCTTCGACGATACAAAGCGTTTGGCCCTTGCTGACCGTAGCGCCTACCTCAACGAAGTTTTCGGAGTCTGGCGAAGGTGCGCGGTAAAACGTGCCGACCATCGGGGACTCGACAGAGACCAGGCTTCTGTCCTCCGCAGGGGCGGCCGCAGCAGGTGCCGCAGTTGGCGCCGCAGCCAACGCAGGCGCCGCCATTGGGGCCGCCATCATGGCCGGAGCCGCAGCAATGGACACCGGAAGCGGCCCAAGCCGCATCTTGATGGACTGCTCTTCGTCCTTGTAGCTGAACTCGTTGACGTCGTGCACAGACAGCAGCTTGAGTAGTGCCTCGATCCGCTCCAGATCCATTCGTTCTCCTGGGCCGGCTTGTTACCGGGCTGGGGACGTCCTTTACCCCAATTCACTGCGACGCACCAATGAGGTGTGCCTCAGTTCCAACTACGCAGGCTGTCCCTGCTGTCGAAGGTGGGCCACAAGGCCTCTTAGCGCCCAACCATAGCCGGGTGCACCAAGCCCGGAGATGACGCCGAGCGCCACGTCGGCTAAGAGACTAGTCTTCCGAAAGTCCTCTCGCGCGTGTATATTCGAGAGGTGGATTTCGACGAAGGGCAAGCGAGTTCCGATGAGCGCGTCACGCAACGCGACCGAAGTGTGGGTGTAGCCGCCCGGATTGAACACCACGCCGGCCACGCCATCTTTTGCCGCCTGATGGATCGCGTCGATCAATACACCCTCATGGTTGGACTGCAAGTGGTGCAGACGCACGCCCAGATCTTTGGCCACACCGTCGAGCGCCTGCTGCACATCGGCCAAGGTGTGCCGACCGTACACATCCGGCTCGCGGCTGCCCAACAGATTGAGGTTGGGCCCTTGTAGTACCAGAATTTGCATCAATGCTTCAGGAGGGATCGACGACGGCGGCGCTTCTCAGGCTTTTCCGAAGCCTGAGGCCGAGGTTCGCCGTCCTCATCAGAGAGGGTTGCCGACGATTCGGAGAGGGACTCGTCCGAGAAATCTTCGGGGAGCGGATGCGCCCCCTCTCCACGCGCGAACGCTTCGATGGCAGAAGTCATATTTCGTGGCTCATAAAGCTCTTCGTCGGCGAGTACCTTACCGAGGCGAGGCGCGGGCATGTCCAGGGACGCCGGCAAGCTCGCGGGACCGATGATCTCTTCGGAGAGATCGTCGGTGAACATTCGGTCATCCGTCCCCTGAAGCTGGCGCAGCAGCCCCTCGGCACCGCGCTCTCCAGGGCGCTGAAACAACACGCGACGAAGAACGCGAATCGCCCGATCAGGGCGCCCGATGGCCACGTACCGCTGGGCACGTTCCAAGGTGATGAGCGGATCGGCCGCGTGAACGGCTTGGGGATGTTCGGGGGCTTCGAGGCGTTCGACCACACTCTCGATCACAACATCGCCCGGGTGCACAGCCAGAAATACCTCTGCCAAAGTGGCCGCCTGGTCCTTCTGTCCAGCGCGTTCGACCGCGAGAATACGCACCCGTGCTCGCTCCACAAAGACGGCGGGATCGGTGTCGATCTTCGCCAGAGCGTCCAGGGCGGCCATGGGCTCACCCAACTCGAGACAGGCGCGAGCGAGCCCAGCCCAGCCATCATGTTTATCGGCGTGCTCGGTGAGGCCCGCAGCAAGGATGCCGCGTGCATCGAGCCATTCACCGCGTCGGACGAACTCTTCACCTACCTGAAGGAACACGCCGTGCGTTGGCTCGTCGATCAGCAGTTCGCGGAGCAGGTCGAGTTCGGGGTCGGAGAGGGCCAAAGACTACTGCGGAACGATGTGGAAGGTCTCTGCCTTGATACCCGTAGATACTAAAACGGGAACGGCCTCAAAGTCAGCGATACCGTTAGCAGAGAAGCTGTCGACCACGAGATAGATGCGGGCTTGACCGTCGTCATCTGTGTGGACCATCATGTTGTCTTCCGGGGCCAGGAAATGATCAAGCTCGACGTAACGGTCACTCCAAGCGTCCCACAGCATGTCGCAGTCGAGGCAATCTTCGGGATCGACCCCCAGCACGCCATCGACGTCGATGATCTGCGTGCCCTCGTGTCCGGATTCGACCACCAACGCCACATCGAAGATGGGCTCGCCGGTGATGGCGTCGAAAACCATGACATCGACCGGGACCACAGCCCCGAGTCCGTCGGACCGGCCATTGAACGATACGTCCCACTGGAGGACCACATCATCGCTCACCCAGAGCTGTGCACCGGCGAGCTCATCATTTTCCACGCAAGCGGCCGCGCTAAAAGCGAGGAGCACGGAAATAGTGAGCGAGCGGTTCATGGGGTCTCCGAGACTAATTCGGAAAGCTGGGTTCGTGGGACGCGAACGAGCTTCATCTCGCCCACGCGTATTGGCACAGGCATTCCTATTGTATCCGATGAGGACTTCTTGTCCAACTGCATTGCGGCAACAAGGGCCTCGTGGCGGGTGTCTGGCGGAGTCGTGGGCAACCCCAAGGCCCCCAGAATCTGGGTGAGACGATCGGCCAATGCGTTGTCCACACAGTGCCCTGTGCGGATGGCCCATCGGGTCTCTGCGATGAGCCCGAGCGCGACCGCCTCTCCGTGCCGAATCACCGCGCCTCCAAGCACCGCCTCGTAGGCGTGCCCGACCGTGTGACCGGCGTTTAAAATAGCTCGAACGCCGGATTCTAGTTCATCTCGCGCTACGATATCGCTCTTGGTCTGCACACAACGGGTGACCACGCGGCGGGTGATCTCGGGGTCGCCCCGCCGCAAGTCTTCGGCGCGCTCTTCGATGAGGTCGAGCAGTGGAACGTCTCCGAGGAGCGCGGTCTTCACAACCTCGGCCAGTCCGGAGATCCGCTCTGCATCTGGAAGAGAAGTCAAAGCTTGTAACGCGCCGTACACCAGCCGAGGTTGGTGGAATGCCCCGACCAGATTCTTCCCACCCGCGTGGTTCAGACCAGTCTTTCCACCCACAGAGCTGTCGACCAATGCGAGGAGAGTGGTGGGGATCTGAACGAAAGGAACCCCTCGCATCACGGTGGCCGCTACGAAGCCCGCAAGATCGCCCACTACACCTCCGCCCAACGCCACAATGGCGGTCTTGCGATTAAAGCCAGGCTGCAGGACTTGAGTGTGCAGCGACGCCCAGGTGTCGATGGTTTTTGAAGCCTCTCCCGCGGGAAAGGTGACCAGGCGGTGGCCCCAGCCCGCCGCTGAGAGCGCCGCGGACACCGGGCCATACCAATGCAACGCCGCATTGGTGTCGGAGATCACCACGGCCTGCTTGACACCGGGCAGGGCGCCCAGGAGTGCGTCCGGTAAGTGTTGCCAACCACCGGTGTCGACCCACACGTTGTAGCTGCGGTCGCCAAGGGGTACCGAAACCAAGCTGCGTTTGTCGACCGGAAGACCCAGACGTCGAATCACCTCGCGTACCAACTCCTGGACAGTGTTGCTGTCAACCCGAACGATGATGTCCGCATCCTGATAGGCAGACGCTCGCTGTGCATACAGTTGCCCGGCCGCGTCGTTCCAGAGCGGACGGCTCGCGTCGTAGGACAGGCGCGCCCTAATTGTGCTGAGTTCGGCGTGTAGAACCACTCGGGTGAATCGCCGCCCAAGCCGGGCACGATTCTGTGGATTGGCCCACGCCCCTCCTCCGGTAGCCAGCACAACGTCAGGCCCCTGGCACACCTCTTCGCTGAGGGACTCTTCTCGGTCCCGAAACACGGCCTCGCCGAGGCTC
>JAACDH010000716.1 GCA_009936995.1 Rhodobacterales bacterium | reverse complement strand
CATGACGCGGGAGCAGAAATCCGACTCGACCAATTTCGCTTTCCTTTTGCCCGTCCTACTAAATACGACCTCTTTGTTCTCGCCACATTTGGCCTCAATCTCGCAATTCCGATCGGTTGGTGGTGGACTGGTGCGGCCCCTTCGTGGCCATTGCTCGTGTTTGCCGTGTCCTGTGCGGGGCTCTCCTACTCGTCCGCCCAACTGAAACACCTCATTGCCGTCACACCCCACCACGTTGCACTGGAGATTTGGTGGCGGTCGCGTCTGCTCAAGAGACGCGTGGTTTCTTTCGAGCAAATTCAATCTGTCGAAGTCCGACCTTGGTCGGTCGTTGGCACAATCGGACGCCTAATCATCCACAAAACCGATGGCACAGAGATTGGCATTTTCTCCCACACTGAATCGCAAACCGCCCATGCACTGTCCAATTTGCTCAACGAAATAGCTCATACAAAGGAGGACGTCGCGGCATTGGCACAGCTTGTGCCCTCCGAACTCACCAGTATGCAAAGCAAAAGCGGCAGCGACTGACCCCATATTGCAACTTCGGTCGCACGACCGGGCCAGCGTACTGCGCCCAACGGGCCGATAGCTGGTCGCTTCGCTCGGCCCTACGGGCACATTGGGCTCGCCTCGCGGCTGGCTCCAACGTCAGCTATCGTCTGAACGGTCAACGCCAGCGTCTAGGTGCAGAACTCCGTAGTGCCGAGGGAGGCTCGTAGCGGTTGAATTGCCATGCCGTGTCAACAACCACCGTCGGGGTTTGTCGCGTGAGCGGTGGGTCGTCTCGCCAACCGCGTTGGTCGTGATCTCTGCGTTTGAGGGGGGCTGGGGGGCCAGCGGTCTTGGTAGCGGAGCCAGCGGACGATGCCTGTGAGGACGTCGACTGCGGGTCCAGGGAGAGGGCGCAGCTTACCCGGCTGGTGGCCGTGGTTCAGAGCAGAGAGGTCTGGTACCTGAACGTGCGAGCGTTGAGCGTTCACCTCTCGGCGATCAGGGGTCGGCTAACCACGAGGCGGGAGTGCGGGCCTCTCCGTCGCGAATCGTCCACTGAATCGTGCGCAGCGCGACCATTCCGTGGTCCAGAGGGTTGTCGCGGACCACGATCAGGTCGGCTTGCTTGCCGACCTCGAGGGTTCCGATGCGGTGCTCGACCCCCAGCATCTGGGCGGGTCGACGCGTGCAGGCCTGGAGGATCGCATCGCGTGAGATCCCTCCCGCGTCGAGCTGCTCGAGCTCGATCTGGGTGCCTACTCCGTGGAAGAAGGTTGTGTACGCAGGCGAGTTGCCCTCATCGGCCCCCACGACCCAGGGCACCCCCGCCTCCTGCAGGGCGGCTATGGCGGCAACCCCCGAGGCGGTGGCCTTGGCCACGTCGTGGGCGCTGGGAGTGAACATCGGCGCGCTGGCCTGGGCCAGCTTGAGCGGGATCCAGCCGGGTCGCATCATGTCGGCGGTGAGGTGGCTCAGTCGCCGGGGTGTGTCGGGGTGGGTGGCGGTCTCCCACTGGAGCAGGGGCACACGCTGTCGGATCCACGCATCGTCCTCGAAGTCGCGGTTCCAGCCCCAGGCGGCGAGGTGGTTCAGCGTGATGGTCGATATCACGTAGGTGCCGCGGCGCTGCAACTCGTCGAGGACGTCGGGGGCGATGGGCTCGTCCCACAGCCCAACGTGTACCAGCGCGTACGGGTTCAGCTCAAGGGCCCGACGGTGGTCGACGTTGGCCATGCTGTGCACGAACAGGCGCACGTCATTTCGCTCGGCGGAGTCGCGAATGCGGGTGAGGGTCTCGTCGTCGAACACCGGCAGGTTGGCGAAGACCACGCCGTCTTCTATGGCGACCTTGGAACCGGAGGGGCGCAGGGGCCGGGCATCGGCGAATAGGGCGTCGAGATCGGTACTGGCGTCGACGGCGGGCCAGAAGTCCGCGAAGGCGGCCCCGCGCATCTCTACGGAGGTCATGTAGCCCTTGGTCGGGGTGATGAAGGGGGCGAGGAGGAAGATCTCGGGGCCGGGATGTCCGTCGTCGAGCCAGGCGCGTAGCCGACTCGCGGTGTCGGGTCCGATCGCGGGATCGAGCACGGTGGTGATACCGCTGGCCAGATAGGCGCGAAGCTGGAGCTGCTGCTGGACTTCGACCGCCTCGGTGTCGTCGCCCCGGAGGACGCTGCCCGGCACCGACTGCACGTGGGCGTGGGCGCTGATCAGCCCAGGCAAGACGGTGAGTCCTGTGGCGTCGATCTCGGGTCGCTGTAGGGTGGTGAGGTCGGGTCCGATGGCGTGGATCAGGCCATCTTCGACCCAGACGTCGATGCCTTTTCGTGAGGGACCGCCGAGGCCGTCGATCAGGGTGGCGTTGCGGACGATGACAGAGCGCCCGGAGATTCGGGTCCGTGGGACGTCGGATGTGGGCGGGGGAATGGCCAGGTTGTCGGCCGTCGCAGTCGGCAGGGGCGTCGTGGAGGGGCTGCAGGCCATGGCGACCCACAGTACGATCAGAGGCGCGGTCGATTGGGGACGAAACATCAGATACCTCGCTTAGGGATGCCTTACCGTACCCCAGTGTTCACGCCGACTTGCCGTGAAGTCGGATGACACTCGCGGTCTGATTGCTAAGGAGCAGGTGGTGAGGATAAGAAGGGTAAGGCGACCACCGCAAACGCAGGCCAGGCCATCCACTTCAAAGACCCGCCAAAGCAAATCGGCCCAGGCATGCCATCGGGACGTACCCTTCGCGGGCGTCTTGCACAGGCGTTCGCTCGGTTCGGTTTCGGGCGGCTCTGGAATCACCTGGTTCCAAAGTCGGTGCCTCGGGGCAATTATCCCGTGGTACGACACGCTGTTCTTTCGGCTGGAGGGGTACAAGGGCGACCAACTTCTGCGCCAATTCAACCTCGCTGAAGATGAAGTCGGTGGTTCCATTGGCATAGGGCTTCCGCAAGGTCAAAACGAGCAGCCCAACTGTACTCCGATGCAGTCGCTTCCTGGCCAGCGGCGGTCTCAGCATCTACCGGCGCAGCCGTTCCAGGCCTTCTCTGTCGCCCGGCCGGAGGACGACGGCAGCGTGGAGGTTGTACCCTCGGTCCTCAGCGCAGAGTCGAGGCAGTCGGAAGGGTCGGACAAACCCGCGCTGCAGGCGGCGCACCTTGGCGCCGGCGCGAATCTCAAGGGCGCCGCGCCCGACCACAGAGGCCGAGAGGAGGACGCCGGTTGCGTCGTCATTGAAGTCCTGTTGGCAGGTCTGCTCAGCGCCGTAGCCCTGGGTATCTAGCCAGCGCCGAACCGTGCGTGCGATGTGGGTGACGAGTTGTTGAACCTCCTCGGTTGTGGGTGGCGGTACCCGCACCCAGCGCACCGAGTCGTCGTCGATGACGAACACCCCGTCCAACAGGAGCCTGTGGAAATGCACGTTTAGGTCCTCCAGACCGGATTGGTGCAGAACCGAATCGCTGAACCAGGACCACCGCGCCAGTCGATCCACCAGGGTCGCCAAGGTCTGCGTCCCGGCGTTCGTACCAGCGCGACAACTCGCGCCAAATCCTGCTGCGAACGCCAGCGCAAATCTCGGGACGGGCGGCGAATAGGTATCGCCTGGGCCACGGGACGCTAAGTACCCCGGTCTGGATGGACCACTGGCGGACCGTGACGTCGGGCAGGCGACGGGGCTACACGGACGGACCAAGGCGAATAACCCTTTGTTTCATGACGTTAACTTCGTCGTGGCCCACTGCTGCTCCTCGGACTTCTGGCTCGGCGAAGACGCCGAGCGTCAAGCCTCCTCCGGCGATCCGGAGGCAGGCTTGTTTTTCGCCGGTAGGAACAACATTGACGCGATGCTCGAGAGTCTGAAGACGATGGGCCTCGACGACTCCGATCCGGAGAACCGCATGTTGATCATCGGTGCATCGGCAGGTGGAGTCGGCTTGGTCGGAAACCTCGACGCATTCGGCGCGGCATCGCCCAATGGCGTTGAGGGGGGCCGAGTGAAGGCAATTCATGATGGCGCGTGGCGAATTAAGCCTCCCGAGGCGCACGCGGTGTTCTTGGCAGGTGACAAGTGGGGGCCGTCCCACCAGGCCTGCGAGGCACACAAGACCTCGGCGGCAGAAGCCCCCAACGACTTCGGCTACAACGCTATCGTCTGGCCCTGGATCAATCGTTCCAAGATCCCGACACTGGTTCCAATGAGCTCCCAAGACCACTGTGCATTCCCCCGTCAAAGTACGAGTGACGTCGACTTCGTGGCGCTCTGGACGTCATCCCGTACACCGAGCTGAGCGCTCTGGCCTGGGCGTTCTCAGTTGCCAAGCCGAACCACACCCTCGCGTTTACCGGCGCCCGATATGCCAGTCTGGAACACCACGGAAGTCGTTCGAAGAGCGCCCGAAAAAGGTGTTTCCCACCCACCACTTCCATGTGTTGTTCATGCTCCCAAGCGCGCTGCATCGTTTTCGGCGAGGCGCTGACCCGGCATGATGAGCCACGATGAGTCGCTACGACGGCGAACTTCCCGTTCCCCGCCGCGGTTATCCGAAAGATCAGCTGGGCTTCGCATGGCTTGAGTACACGCATCGCGACGACCACGGTCTTAGGCATCACACTTTTGGGAAAAGTTGTTCATGACTTCGGACCACGCGCATGCCAAGGCGGTAACGCTCGGTCTTGGTAAATGCTGCCACAGCTACGGTGTGGTTGTGGTCGTCGTTCCGGTTGTGGTCGTCGTTCCGGTTGTGGTCGTCGTTCCGGTTGTGGTCGTCGTTCCGGTTGTGGTCGTCGT
>JAACDH010000152.1 GCA_009936995.1 Rhodobacterales bacterium | reverse complement strand
TCTTCCCGGTTCCAGGCGGGCCATGGAGCAACGCCACCACACCCCGACCGTAACTGAGGTGTGTACCAATGCCCCACTTCTCAAGCAACCGCTCACGGTCTCGTGCGGCGTCGATGAGCTCTTCGACGTCGGCTATGACCGCCCGGTCGAGGACGACATCGCACAGCTGAACCTTGGGCACCACCAGACGCTCCCCATCCTCATCGCTAAGGCGCACCTGCTGGTCGGCTGCGGCCGCCACGAAGTCCTGCTGACACAGCTGTTCGCGACCGTCCCGGGACACCTTGGCCACCGCCATCAGCACCGCGTTCTTGATGTAGCCACCGGTGATCTCAAACTTGGCCCCCAGCGCCGCGGGATCGACATCGTCGGCCAGAGGTGCGCTGGCCGGCAGCAGCTTTCTCCAGATCTCAGCACGGGCCTCGCGATCTGGTTTGGGAAAGGCGACCCGAACCAAGAGTCTGCGTTCTAGAGCGGGATCTAGCGTCTCGGCGAGGTTGGTGGCCAACACCGCGATGCCTTCGAATCGCTCGATCTCCGTGAGCAGTAAGTTCATCAGAAGATTTCCGCGGGCGCGAGAGGCAAACAGCGCCTCACACTCATCGAAGAACAGCACGGCGTCCTGCAGCCGGGCCTCACGGAACAACGCCGGGAGGTACCGGTTTTGTTCGCGGTGATCGACAAAGGTGGGAATGTCTACGTTGAGCACCCGCTTGCCCAGATGGTCGGCGATGGCATGGGCAGCCATGGTCTTTCCGGTGCCCGGAGGTCCGTGAAACAGCATGACGGCCCCACGCCCGTATCGAATCACCTCGTCAAAGCCCCACGCTTTGCGGTTGGCCAGGTAGGCGTCGTGCCCCTCTACCACCGAGAGAATTCGCTCCTTCTCCGGCTCTGCCAGCACCAGCTGATCAAAGGACGCCTGAGGGTGCTCTAGGCTCGAGAAGTCCAGCATCTCGTCTTGGGGAATGGCGTCGCCCACCAGCACCTGAAACGTGCGCCAAGTGAGCGAAAGCGTGGCGTCGAGGAGCTGTTCCGGCTCCGAGTACCGGTCGTGAAGCCCCACCACCACAAGGTCGTTAGACACCAGAGGGGAATCCTTGCGAAACATCGAGCGCACCTCAATGCGCTCTCGGAGCGACAATTCGAGGAAATTGAAGAACACCTCGACGTTGAGCATGCTCGACCCCATGCCATCGGAACACAGCGGACCGAAGAGGTTTTCGAATCGCTTGGAGAACGCCGGAGCCGCAGCCAACAGCAACAGGGTGCGCTCTCGATCGCCCAAGCCATGGACCTCGCACATCCGGTCGAGGGCCGTCTGCGAGATCGCGGCGCGGGCCTTGGCCCGCTCACTGGCGCGCTTCTCTACGAGCCGCCGCTTTTTAATCAGCGTACGGGTCTGCCCGGGGTTCAAGGACTCCCCTCGGGACCATCGGTCACTGGACTCGTCCGAGAGCATCTCGGACAGACGACGTTCCGCGTGAATGCGACGCGCTCGGGCCTCCACCCACGCCAGCTCTGCCTCCATGGCCTCAAGGTCACACGTATAGGCGGTCATCTTGGACTTCTTTGCCATCTCATCTTCCTGGTTTGTTCGGATTGAGGTGAGACGAAATCGCTCACACCTCTCTCTACGCGGGCCGTGCTCGGAAGCACACCCAAGAATCACTACCTGGACAGTCTACGTCTACCCTGTGGGTTCTATTGGATGTGGGGGCATGAATTGAGCCATCAGCATCCCAATCTGGACCTATGCTGTCCAGGTTGGCGAGTGCAGGTTTCCCAAGACGCGACACAGACGTATAGACAGAAGAGGAGTAAACGCATGCCGAAGAAACCCAAACCGTACTCAGACAATGCCGTGTACTTGGAGGCTGAACTCGAGTGGGTTGAAGCGAGATGTATACACCTGCACGCCCGCCGAATGGCCTCCAACACCGTCCGCGACTTTCCGGTCAGCGCACCCGAGCAAAGAGACACCAATCGACTGCGCCTGTTCGCTTGGCAGAAACGCAAGAACGACACGCAACGAACAGAGCGATGGCTGCGAATGCAGGTAGATGAGCGCCTGAAGCAGACGCGAAGCGCGCACCGTCCTCCTGCCCTAGATGGCCTGTGCCGCAGCTACGCCCTAAGCGCCGAAGAGCGAACCATTGTGCTCTTGGCTGCAGCCACTTCCCTCACGCGGGCCTTCGAGCCCCTGTTCGCAGACCTGTCTGACTTTGAGTGTTAAGGCGTCCTGTGTCCAGGCGCGGTGTTCGACTTCCTGGGGCTCTCCACCGCAGCGCGAATTCGAGCCCGGGAGCACTTCTCACCGGACGCTCCCCTGCGTTCAAAGGGGCTCATTCAGATCTCACCAGAAGACGCGTACACCACAGTAGACCTCGTGAATCGGCCCATCCAAATCCGAGCCAAGGCCTTGAACGCCCTGCTCGGCCACAACCCTACAACCCCTGCGTAGAGGAATCCCCATGCTACCCAAACAAAAGCCCGCAATCTTGGCGCCTGCCACACCCACGAAAGGACTGCAGTTCCGTCTGGATCTCGACGGTGGCTTCGCCTGGTCCAACATCAGCATTGGAGAGGTCAATCGCCGTAGTTTCTACGTATCGAGAGACGGCCATCGGACGCGCCACCTGCTGACTGAGTGGGACACCTGGCTTCGCGACCTGTGTGCCAAAGGCGTCCTGATTCACAACGGGCAGCCTGTCCGGGTCAATGGGCTCGCCGCAGCGGCCACCTTCGCACCCACCCGAGAGCATCGAGCCGTCCTTCAGAGCCGCATGCAGTCGGCTCGGGCCGTCCTCAAGACCTACACCCTCGTCCACAGCCCAGCGGTCGATGAGCGGTGGTCCTTCGCGGTCACAGGAGGCACGCGTCCGTACACAGTGACGGCGCATCCCCTGTGGTCCGAGCCGCCTTCTTGCGACTGTGCCGACGCCACCCGTCGCCGATCCCCTTGGTGCAAACACAGCTTAGCAGTACTCATGTCTCGTCCAGAGCTTCGCTGCCAGCTACTCGACATCCTCCTGGAGAACCCATGAAATCGCTCCCTATCGACCCCGCTGGCTATGGCTGGTCGGGGCTACGACCCCTCGTGCTGGCATCGCTCAAGGCCTCGGTCTCGGTCCTGCTCCGGGGGCATCCCGGCGTGGGCAAGTCCTCCTTGGTGGCCGACATCGCCGAAGAGATCAAACTTCCCCTGGTAGACATTCGGCTGGCCCAGTGCGATCCGTCCGAGCTGGCGGGCGTGTATATGCCCGACCACAAGGCGGGCGTCTTGCGCCTGATGGCTCCGGCCTGGGTGAAGCGGGCGTGCGACGAGCCCGTGCTGATCTTCCTCGACGAGATCAACGCCGCGGTCACCCGACTTCACCAAGCCGCGGCCTACCAGATTGTGCTTGAGCGTAGGGTAGGTCCGTTCCGATTCCACCCGGGTACACGGGTTATCGCCGCCGGAAACCTCACCGAGGACCGAGCCCTGGTCACCCGACTCTCCTCGGCGCTGGCCAATCGATTTGCCCACTTCACCCTGCGCGTCGTGGTCGAAGACTGGATCACCTGGGGACACGCGAACGGACTAGAGACGTCGATGTTGACCTACGTGCAGCGCAAGGGCTTGCCCGTGCTGTACGCGCCCGCCGAAGACGCCTTTCCCAGCCCCCGAACATGGGCCATGGCCAGCAAGCTGATGCAGCACGCGCCGCCCGAACACCAGCGACGCGCCGTAGCCAGCTGCATCGGAGCGGCCGGCGCCGACGCCTATTTTGGCTGGCTGAGCCTGCGCACCCGAGTACGGCCCAAGCAGATCATCCAGAAGGGTGAGATCCCGTCGCTGCTGCGCGCAGAGCCATCGTTTGCGTATGCCACGGTCAACGCGGTCGCCGAGTGGGTTGTCAACGCCAAGCGCGTTCCCGACGCCTGGCTGCCCAACATCGCGCGCTTCTTGATGGCCGAGGGCCTAGACGCTGAGCACGTGCTGCTGTTCCTGCGACACCTGGCCCGCCGGCCGGTGCTGGCCCATCGAATGAAGGCGCTCGAGCCGTATCGGACGCTGGTCGGCAGACTGGTGGACATGC
>JAACDH010000715.1 GCA_009936995.1 Rhodobacterales bacterium | reverse complement strand
CTAGGGCATCGCATGCGCCATCGCCGTCCACATCCTCGGCCACCTCGCACATGCCGCTGGCATCCAAGTCCCAGCAGGACAGCCCCCCCTCCGCCGCCGGTCCAGGTTCTCCTGGGACGCCCGCTGGACCTGTGACGCCGATTCGACCATCGGCGCCATCAAGGCCGACCGAATCAGCCGAACCTCCGCAAGCGAATAACGGTAGGAAGAGAAACAGCGGGGCAATACGATTCATGGCTATCTCCGTTGCTTAGCTAGCGCGAACGAGAACGAGAAGCGTCACAGTATCTTTCAACCCCTTTATACCTCTGTTCGGGTGTATCGAGAAATACTATTGGGGTTTAGCGACTCTGATTGGGCCACCAAAACCGATTTCAACCGCACGCTACGCGTTGTCGCATCACGTCAGCGCGAAGCATGACGGCGGGTGCGGACTGGGCCCAGCGTCGCGAAGCTTGCCCAGGTCTAATTGCTGGAGCGCCTTTAGGGTGATCTCCCGCTTCGCGTTGGGAAAAGTCCGGGCTCGAAGAAACGCCTGGGCCCGCGGCAGAGACAGCAACGATTGAACCTCACGAGCCTCTTCGAGGGTATCGAAGGGCAAAAAATAGCAGGTGTCGTCGACCATCACCGGGCGCCCATTCACGGGAGAGAGCAGGCGAATCGCCAGGTCGGGGTGCAGGGCGCTGAGGGCGAGCTTGTACGGCGCGAAGCTGTAGGGTCCAATTCCAAACAACCCGAACTCTGGAGACTTGGCCCAGATCCGACTGCGGCGTGCCGCCAAGGCGTCGCGGTGGGACTGGAGGTAGGCCCAGGTTTTTGGGTCCGTCTGCTGAAGCGTGGAGGTGTCTTCTCCCGGATGAGACTGGGTGCAGACCAGCGCCCGAGTGACCGCCCGACCGTGGTGAACGTCCGTGGACTTGAGCAGCGGATAGGCCCGCTCGATGTCGACGACTTCGCCCAGCCCGTTGAACAAGAGGCCATCGCGGCGGCGCAGCTCCATCACTCTGGCGCAGTCGTGCTTGACGCCCGATCGCCACGCCGGCGTACAGATACCCAGGAGGTCTTCGTCGTGGACCGACGCAATCACCCCTTCCCTTACTGGGATCCAGGCGTCCATCGGCGTGTCGGCGGCGAGGCTGGCGTAGATCGGACATGGCGCAGAGGGGCCCGCGTGGAACACAAAGAGGCAGGCATCCACCGAGGCGCCGAAGTGCTTGCGGGCGTCGATTCGCCACAGGCCCAAGGCGGTGACGTCGGGCATCAGTCGGCGGGCGACCGACGTTTTGACCAGCTGGACGAAGAGCGTGCTATCGGCGGTGTCGGCCAGGAGTCGGCGCAGCAGCCACTCGGCGAGGTCGAAGTTGGCGGCGCCGGTGATGGCGTCGATGCCCTGGCCGGCGGTGTTGGTGCGCTCGGCCCGGTTCCCGCCGCCTTCTTTAGAGATGCGGGTGTTGCTGACCCAAGGCGGGTTTCCGACGACCCAGAGCGGCGCTGTCGCGTTGTAGGCGGACCAGTCGGTGGTCAGGGCGTCGCCGACCTGAATCTGCGCCGTGGGAACCCGGCTGCGGGCGGCGACGGCGTGGGATTCCAGCAGCTCGACGCCGAAGAGCGGGGTGCCCGGCCACGTCTCGGCGGCCGCTACAAGGAAGTGCCCAACGCCACAGGTGGGCTCGAGCACGGCGAACGGCTGCCCAAAGCTGGCGACCCGCTGTAAAACGGACTGCGCGAGCGCGAGGGGGGTCTGGAAGTCGCCGTAGACTGCGGATCGGGCCATGACACCGGGTAACGCTGTCGGCTGGGGTCAGCCCGGTTCGGCAACGGCATCACCGGCGGCTACGTCTCGGTCGACCCCCGCTAGCGCGATCGTTAGCGAGGCGATAAATCCAGCCAGATCCCACCCTTAGAGCCTAACGTGATGCTGGGGTTGGTCACCGGCGACCTGCCCGCCGTGGACGTGAACGTCACGGCCTGAAGCAGCGTCGCCAACGCCAACAGCGACTCCATCTTCGCAAACCGGTCGCCGATGCATTTACGCGCGCCACCGCTGAACGGGAAGTAGGCGAACTTCTCGCGGCCTTCACCGCGCTCGGGCAGCCAGCGATCGGGGTCGAACTGGAGCGGACTGTCCCACAGTCGGGGGTCGCGGTGAAGCACCCAAGCCGGCAGGGTCACGAACGAACCGGCGGGAATGAGGTGCCCATCGATGACGTCGTCTTCCTCGGTGCAGCGGGCGAACACGTAGGCCGGCGGGAACAGGCGCAGGGACTCCGACAGCACCCGATCGGCGAAGGGCAGGTTGGGAAGGTCCGCGGCGGTCGGCGGTCGATCGCCGACCACTTCGTCGATCTCGGCTTGGAGTCGGGTGAGCACTTCTGGGTTCTCGGCGAGGAGGTGGAGGCACCAAGCCAAGGCGTTCGCGGTGGTCTCATGACCGGCGATCAGCATGGTGATCAGCTCGTCGCGAAGCTGCTCATCACTCATGCTCTCCCCGGTCTCCTCGTCGACAGCACCCAGGAACATCGACAACAAGTCGTGCTTTTGCGCTCCAGACGCGCGGCGGTCCGCGACCATCTTCTGGACCTCGGCCCGGAGCACCTTCAGGGACTGCCAGTAGCGGTAATTACCCGGCGTAGGCAGGTATTCAGGCTTAGAGACCGGGAACGACATGTGAAACAGGAACTGACCGAGAATGTCCGTGCTCGCGTCTCCAATTCGATCTACGCCTCCGCTGACGTCGACAGAAAAGAAGGTACGGCAGGAGATACGCAGCGTGAGCGCCATCATATCGTGGCCCACATCCCGAGACTCGCCCTGGGCCGCTGACGCCCGCCATTCTTCCGACATCTCGACGCTGCAGTCCACCATCGCGTCAGCCATCTTGGCGATGCTCTTTCGGTGAAAGTCGGGATTGGCGATGCGCCGCTGACGTTTCCACAGATCACCGTCAGAGGTGACCAAGCCCTGCCCTACCGCGACGCGCATCGCCCGATAGCCCCGGGTGTTCTTGCTGTAGTTCTTGGCGTTCTTCAACAGCACGTGCTCGATGTACTCGGGCTTAAACAGCATCCACATCTGCTGAGACCCGATGTCGGCGACCACTACGTCCCCCTGCTTGCGTGCGCGCTCCATGAAGGCCAGCGGGTCGGCCACCCAGCTGCGAAGCTGGGTAAAACGACTGCCCAGCATCCGCCCAGGCTCCTTCGTTTGCACTTCGTTGGGGTCTAAAGCGGCACTGGACATGGAGAATTCCTTATCGCGAGTCATCGCTGGTAATGGAACAGAAGCGATGACTGGCCCAGGACGCCTATCTCGTCGGGCACCCTGTCCGTGATCACGATCCGACCACACGCCGAAAGTCCAGTGTTCAGGCTGATCGTGTTCCCAAACCAAAAAAAAAGGCGTACCTCGTTCGAATATTGCCCCCTGCCCTGCGTCAGTGACAGCAACGAAAACGTAGGAGCACCCAATGAACTGGAACATGATGATTCCCCTGGCCCTTATGGGATTCGGCGCCAACGCCATGGCCGCAGACGTCACCATCGACGGCACCGCTATCCTCATCGAGCAAGCCATGGACGCCGAGGACTTTGGACCCTCCGCCCAGCAGCGCACCTCCACTCGGGGCAGCAGCAGCAGCCGCTCTTCGACGACCCGCAGCAACGGTCACGCTTCGCAGACCCGCACCAGCGGGAGCCGCAGTCGAGGCGGCGTCACCCAGGGCAACGGTGGCAGCACCTACGCCAGGGGACAAGGGCAACAACGGGCCAAAACCTCGACCACCCGGGGCAATCAGACGCGCACCACCCATACCGGCAGCAGCTGGGCCGGTGACCGCGCCCAGACCCGCCCCGGACAGGCCGCGCCGCCTCGTGGCGGTCCGCCCAGCAGCAACCGCTCGCCGACGCCGCGGACCGCTGTGCCCGGCGCCCGCTCTGGAAACAGCGCCTCCCCGCGGCCGGCTGTGCCCGGCGCCCGCTCCGGCAACGCCGGTTCGAGACCGGCGCCCACAGCACGTCCCGCCGCACCGGCGCGTGCGGGTAGCGGCGCCGTCCGCTCGGGAACCGGCGCACGTCCCGCAACGCCGGCCCGCCCAGCGACGCCCACCCGCGTTGGTGGCGGCGTGAAGCCTCGCCCCGTGTCCGGTGCCCGTCCAGCGCCGGCGGGTCGACCCATCGCCACCCACGGAACCCACCGCGCCCCGGTACACACCACCCACCACGGTGGTCACGGCACCCGCGTCTCCGTCCATGGCAGCGGCGGACACCGCGCACCCGTCTACCACGGCGGCCACAGTCGGGTACGCATCCACCACGCACGTCCGTACCACGGCGTCTTCGTGTACGGTCCCCGCCCGGTCGTCCATAACCACTACCAAAATGGTGGTTCGACCAAGACAGTAGTGGTCAAAGAGAAGGCCCTGCCCACCCGCGCCATCGACCGCAGCAACACCTTCGCCATCGGCCTAAAGGGCGGCTCGCTGTACAGCGGCTACCAAGGCGCCACCGGCTACGCCGACGTGGGCATGGGGCTCACCGGTCGGTATCGTCCCGCAGAGAGCGTGGGACTCGAGCTGTCCCTGTCGCACTTCGACCAGACCTGGACCAGCCAGAGCGAGCGCTCACAGACGGTCGGTTCCGCCTCCGTCGAGCTCTTCGCCTACCCCTGGACCCGCGTGTCGCCCTACGCCATCGGCGGACTCACCATGAACAACCGCAGCATCGCCGACGAGATCTACCAGTACGACGGCGTGAACAAGATCGAGACCGGACAATCCCTCATCGGCGCCCACGCCGGCCTCGGCATCGAGTTCGCCCTCGGCAAGACCTTCGCCCTGGACCTTGAGGGTCGGTACATCGGCTACCTCAACAAGCTGCCCACCGACGCCAGCAACGCCGGCGCTTGGACCACCAGCGTGGGACTGGTCGCCCACTTCTAGGAGACTGCGAGGAGACGCAAGAACCTATTCGCCCCAGTTCCCTTTCGAGGGGGCTGGGGCCTTTCGCTCGTTTTGCGCGCTACGCGGCCTCGAGCATTAAACTCTCTAGGATCTTGACCCAGCCGGGACTGAGCGGCTTCAGGAAACGGCAGCGCAGGGTGAACGCCGAAGCGTTGGAGGTTATCTCGACCACAACCGCGGAGAGCTCGAGCCCCTCGACGCGGGCCTCGCGAGTGCCCTCGGAGTAGCTGAGGGTGATTGACACCACCTCGCCCCATCGAAGCTGGGTAATCACAGTCGGCGGCGCCACAATTCGCAGTCCGCCCGAGCTTAGGTCGGAGATGAGGCCGGCCCCGATCCCCGGATGGCGGGGGTTCTGAAACATTACGGGGATGACTCGATCGGCCTTGTACCTTGGCCACTCTCGTCGATTATCACCGTCATACAGGCGCTCGTCTTCCTCTTTCGTCATCCGTTCCTCGTGGAGCTGCTTACCCGGGTACCGTCATTAAAGACGGTGTTGCTGAAGGCATCCACCGGCGTATCCCATCGGCAAGTGTACCCTCGAATTCAAGGGAAGCTGAGATCTCTTGACCCAACGGGTCGTCGCTGACCCCAAGCGCTGTATTCTGACGCCACACGGACTGCACCTCGGCCATCAGAATTGCGCTGGCCGGACGCGCCAACATCCAGCCTTCGTCGGCGTGAACCAAGATCCCGCCCTCTTTGAGTATCGCCAGGACATCGTGCAGGGCTCGCCCCTCGAGCCCCGTACGCCCATGCAGATCATCGATCGACATCGGTCCGCGGCCATTACTAAAGGACCAGCCCACCCAGATCGCCACCCGCATGGCGCTCTCGACCGACGGCCATTGGGGGCCGGTGTCGGCGAGCTCGAGCTCTTTTTCGACCAGTCCGTCGTAGTTCTGCGTGACCTGAGCCACCTCGACCCCCAGGAGCACGAACACCCAGATCAGGTAGACCCACAGCAAGAACACCGGCACAAAGGCCAGAGATCCGTACACGGCGTTCAACGGATCGCCCGCCGCGACCCAAGTGACGTAGATGCCCAGGAATCGCCGCCCGAGCTCCAGCAGTATGAAGCTGACCGAAGCGCCCAATATTGCTGGTTTCCAGCGAACACTTGTGGCAGGAAATAGCTTGAGCGCCATCACCAGCACCCCGAACTGTAGCACCAGACCCGCGACCTCGGAGACGTGGTGCAGGCCCGTACCTTCGGCCAGCGTGAAGCTGCCGCGCAGGGTGAGCACCCAGGCGATGGGCACCGCGGTGATCGTAAAGTAGAAGTTGAGTAATCGCACGCCAAAGCCGCGGCGAACGGGCACGCCGAACACGTCGCAGTAGGCTTTCTCGACCATCAGATACAGGCGAGAGGCGACCAGCAACAGGCCCAGCGTCGACACGATGCCGATGGCGCGTAGATCGACGGCGGCCAAGGCGGGCAGCAGCATATCGGTGAGCTCGGGCACCTCGCCGAAGATGCGGTTGAAGAACTCTCGCAGCACGCGCTCGG
>JAACDH010000714.1 GCA_009936995.1 Rhodobacterales bacterium | reverse complement strand
TGGATTCTTTAGTCGATGATGGCCGTTTCCTCGAAGTACAGCCCGACTACGCCGGCAATATTGTCATCGGTTTCTCACGGCTCGACGGACGTTCGGTCGGAATCGTCGCGAACCAGCCGGGCATGTTGGCGGGCTGTCTCGACGTGAACAGCTCCCTTAAGGCGGCGCGCTTCGTTCGGTTTTGCGATGCGTTCAACATTCCTCTGCTCACCTTCGTAGATGTCCCAGGCTTCCTTCCAGGCACGGCACAAGAGTACGGTGGGATCATCAAGCACGGCGCCAAGCTGCTGTACGCGTTTGCCGAGGCGACGGTCCCCAAGGTGACGTTGATCACTCGCAAGGCCTACGGCGGCGCCTACGACGTGATGAACTCGAAGCACATCCGCGCCGACTTCAACTTTGCATGGCCCACTGCCGAGATTGCGGTGATGGGGCCCGACGGCGCTGTAAACATCATTCATCGACGTGTTTTGGCTGAGGCCGACGATCCGGTGGCCATGAAGGCCAAGCTGGTCGAAGAGTACCGCACAGCGTTCGCCAATCCCTATCGCGCTGCAGCGCGCGGCTTCGTGGATGCGGTGATTCGTCCGGAAGACACTCGAAGGATTCTCTGCGAGGCGTTCAACAGTCTTGAGAACAAGCGCGACACCAATCCCGCAAAGAAACACGGAAACATTCCGCTATAGGCCATGTTCCCCTTGACGAGAGGCCTCCGACTCGGTATTTGGCCGACCTATCCGTATTCAACAGGAACTACAGACATGGTTCGGCTCCGTCTCACCCGCAAGGGCGCCAAAAAGAAGCCGTTCTACCGCGTTGTCGCTAGCGACGCCCGCGCTCCTCGCGATGGTCGTTTCATCGAGCAGCTTGGCTACTACGATCCCATGAAGAGCCCCAAGATCATCAAGCTCGACCTCGAGCGCGTTGATTACTGGATTTCTAATGGTGCCCAGCCCTCTGATACCGTCGCCAACTTGATCAAGAAGGCGCGTCAGGCTGACTCCGAGGCCCAAGCATAATGGAAAGCCTCGTACGTCACTTGGTTGAGCCTCTTGTGGCTCACCCCGAAGCGATCTCTCTCAAAACCATCGAAGGTGAGGACGTCGTCCTCCTTGAGATGATTGTGCACGCCGAAGATCGCGAGATCTTTGAAGGTTCCAACTCAGAGACCCTTCGCTCCGTTCGCAGCGTACTCTCTGCTGCGGCCGGCAGTCGCCGCGCCAGCCTGGAATTGGTTGAAGAACATGGCGCCGAGGGCGAAGAGTAAAGCCCAGTCTGACGAGGTCGAGATTGGCCTCGTTAACGGCGTTTTTGGAGTTCATGGGGAGGTTCGATTGTTCCTCCATAACCGTGATTCCCGTTGGCTATTTCGAGCCCGCAAGGTCACGCTTGTGGGTCCAAAAGGGCAGCGCCGATCTGTGTCGTTGCGCGCCCGCGAAGGTGCGGGTCGGCGGGTGCTCGGCTTCATCAGCGAAGTCAGCAATCCCGAACAAGCTGCAGGTCTGAAGGATTGGAAGATCCTGGTACCCATCTCCTCCCTTCCCAAGCCCGATCCCGATGAGTTCTATATCTCGCAGGTCGAGGGGATGGAAGTCTGGGTTGCGGGCCGTCGCGTGGGAGTGGTTCGCCACGTCCACAGTCAAGGTCCGAACGATATTCTCGAAGTTAAGATGCCCGGTGGTATTGGGTACGTCCCAGCACTTGAGACACACATCGAGTCCATCGATCTCGAGAACAGCCGCGTCCTGATCTGTGAAGGCGCGCTGGCAGAGTCCGATCTGTGAGTCGTTACGATGTCCTCACGCTGCATCCCGAGCTGGTCCGCGGGCCGCTCACGGGCTCTATTCTCGGTCGTGCCCAGGCGTCTGATCTTATCCAGATAGGCATCCACGACATACGTGACCACGCTAGCGATCGCCATCGCACCGTCGACGACACGCCGTACGGCGGTGGTGCTGGCATGGTCATGAAAGTGGACGTGGTTGCGGCTGCAATCGAGGCAGCACGAACGCCTGGAGCCAAGGTCCTGCTGATGGCGCCCCATGGCACGCCGTTCAATCAGCAGCGCGCCCAGGCACTGAGCCACGAGACGCATCTGATTCTGCTCTGTGGCCATTACGAGGGCATCGACGCTCGCATCGA
>JAACDH010000713.1 GCA_009936995.1 Rhodobacterales bacterium | reverse complement strand
AGACGATGGCCGTAGTACAGGCCGCCGTTGACGATGTCGTGGTAGGCCACCCAGATGGTGCCGTCGGGCGAAACTTTGTGCGAGCTGTACATGCCGCGATCGCTCCGATCGAGTCCGTCATCGCCCTTGTAGCCGTCTACCTGTTCGTGGTCCCAGCTGACCGTGCCGTCGCCGTTGGGCGTACCCACCGCAAAGCCCAGGGCGCCATCGTCGCGGTCGTAGTAGGTCATGGTGATTCGGTTTCCATCGGGCGCAGCGTCGAGAGAAAGCCAGCTTCCGAAGTTTTCGGGGGCCTCGACTACGTTGCTGTTCGCCTTAGGGAACTCGTACTCGTTGTTGCAGCTGCAACCAGCGGCGACAAGCAGGGGTGCGAAGATGATTGCTTGGCGGATCATGTGTGCTCCAGCGACGCCCCAGTGTGCCCCGAAGAACGTCAGATCGCAAACTCTACGCGAACCTCTACCAAGGTTTTGGCACCTCGCTCGGCGACGTGTATGAGTTGGTCGTCGGTATGTGTACTGGAAAGGAAGAAACGGAGCCTTGCCGCATCGTCTGCCACGGCGGGGTACACAATGGGCTGAACGTTGATTCCTTGGTCGACCAGTCGCTGACTGAGCATCAGCGCGTGGAAGCTGTTGCCCGTGATCGCCGGAACCACTGCACTACCGCCCTTTGCGGGGCCGGTGTCGACGCCCTGTCGGACAAGTTCGTCGTGAAACAGCTTGGAGTTGTGCTGCAGCTTTATGACGCGGTCGCTCTCGGCCAGCATCAGCTTGAGCGAGGAGAGTGCGGCCTGGGCGTTCGCCGCGGTGATGCCCGCCGAGAACACAAAGCCGGGTGCGGTGTAGCGCAGGTAGTTGATCAGGCGCTTGGAGGCTGCAATCCAGCCACCACAGCTGGCCAAACTCTTCGATAGCGTGCCCATCCACAGGTCGACTTCGTTTCCTTGGATTCCATAGTACTCGGCCAGGCCGCAGCCGGTCTCGCCGATGACCCCGAAGCTATGGGCCTCGTCGACCATCAGCATACAACCGTACTTCTTCTTTAGCGCGACATACGCGGGTAGATTGCAGATGTCGCCGTCCATGCTGTACACGCCTTCGACGATAATCAGTACCTTCTCTTGGTGTGGACGGAGGTCTTTAAGCAGGGCTTCGAGCGCCACAGGGTCGTCGTGTTTGAAGCTGCGACGTCCTGCGCCGGAGAGCTTGATGCCTTGGAGCGCGGAGTCGTGGATGAACTCGTCGTGCAGGATCAAGTCGCCGGGTCCGAACAGATGGCCGATCGTGGTGACGTTGGTGGCGTGACCTGCGGTGAACACCAGGGAATCTTCACAGCCTTGGGACTTGGCCAGCAACGCTTCGAGCTCTTGATGGAAGGGACGCTCGCCTGAGGCCACGCGGGAGGCACTGACTGAGGTGCCGTACTTGTCGACGGCGGCGTGCACGTCGGCGAGGACGCGGGGGTCGCCAGAGAGGCCGAGGTAGTTGTACGAGCTGAAGTTGATCAGCTCCTTGCCGTCGACCTGGGTGATGTTGCGGGCCGTGCCTTCATGGACGGTGAAGAACGGGTTGCGAATGCCCATCACGCCGGCCGCTTCGAGGCGCATCTCGAGGTCTTTCACTTCGGGCCACAGGCCGGCGTCGGTCCACTCGGCCTTGAGCTCCATGGCCGGCTCGTCGGACGCGAGCTGCTTGAGCTCGGCGACGGCGTCTTGGACGATGGCGACCACGTTGCCTTGGTCGTCACGGAACCAGAAGTCGGCTGAGAAGCGGTCTGAGTTGGACTCACCGAAGTGGACATCGACCTGCAGTGTCCCCGTGGGCATTGGGCTGATCTGAACGTATCGGCCCATGCTGACGGGCGTGCCGGCGCGGTGGTAGCGCTCCCAGGCGACCATGGCGGACAGCTGGAAGGCGCTGTCGAGGGCGAGTGGGTCGACTGAGAAGGCGGCGCGCTGGGTGGCGGGTTCCCATTCGGCAGGGGACGCGGTGGCGACGGTTCCGCGAGCGAAATCGGGGCCCACGCCGTCGAGGGTGCGAACGCCGGCCAGCAGGGGGCCGTGGAAGGTGACGTCTTTGTAGAAGTCGGCGATGGACAGCGGCAGGGCGTCTCCGCCGGCGAGGGGGGCCCGCTCGGGCACGTTAGAGGCGGGGCGGACCCTGGCCTGGTAGGCGAGCGAGCGTCGGTCGCCGGTGCGGATCTCGGCGCGTTCGCCGTTGACGCTGACCTCGACGTGAAGGGCCTCTCGGACCGCGACGCCTCCGAAGACACGCAGATCGGCGACCTCGAACGGATGGGCGAGTCCGGCGATCTGGGCGACGAGATCGGCGGCACCAGCGAGCGGCAGGACGGGGACGCCTTCGATGGCGTGGTCGGTCAGGAAGGGGTGGGTGTTGACTGATAGCGTCAGCTTGCTTACCCGACGGCGGGTGGTGCTGGGCAGGGTTCGACCGTGCACGGCGATGCCGCTGCCGCCGTTAAGATCGGCCATCAGTGCGTCGAGACCTGCTTCGTCGGTGACAAAATCGATGCCTTCGGCGCGCATGGCGGCCTGAATGGCGGCCGGAATGGTCCGGACCATCTCGGACTCGGACCAGGGACCAAACTCGGCGACGATAGCGCGGACGCCAGGGGGGGCGTGGTTGGCGAGGGCAGCCAACTGAGCATTTGCGGCGGCGTAGTGCGTTTGGTGACGGTTGCCGAAGCGACCGGCCCAGGAGCCGATGCCTAAAGCGACCTTCAGGCTGCCACCAGCGACCGAGAGCGCGTTCAGCCAACCGTCGATTTTGACGGAGCGAGCACGGGCGCCGGCCGAGGCGTCGACTTCGCCTAAGGGACCGTCGGCGAGGATACCCGCACAGTGGACCACGGCGTGGATGGGACCGACATCGGTGATGGCTGCAGCCAGGGCGGCGCGATCGGTGACGTCGGCTTGAACAGCCGTAAGGTTGTGTTCGGCGACCACGGTGGCGTTGTCACCGCTGGGGGCGCTGCGACCGACGAGAATGACCTTGGCGCCGGCTGCGGCCAGGCGTACACCCATGTTCAGGCCGATTCCGCGCGTACCACCCGTGATCAACACGGTGTCGCCGGCGCCGATGGTGGCGGACTCGATGGCGGTGACGATCTCGAGGCCCATGACGGCGCGGCCCTCGGCGGTCCAACGGACGTCAATGGTGCGGTCATCGGAGACCAAGTCAAGAAGGACGGCGTCCGCCAGTCGATCGGCGGAAAAGCCAGCCGTGACGATGTTCTTGCAGATGGACTTGGGCCACTCGCGGGCCACGGCGCGGACCGCACCAGAGAGCTGGGCGGACCACGGATTGTCTGAGGTGCGGACCAACACGACGTTGGGCGTGTTGCGGAGCTGGGATTGTCGATCGAGGGCGGCGATGAACGGTCCCGCCGGAGAGGGCGTGTCCCGCTCGCCTGCGAACACGTCGCCGACGGACGGAAGGTCGGTGGCGCCGCACCAGATGACGAGGTCGGTCTTCTCGGCCGTGGCGGCTTCGGACTCGGTGACCAGGGTGGGGGTT
>JAACDH010000712.1 GCA_009936995.1 Rhodobacterales bacterium | reverse complement strand
TTGCTGAACTGGCCCACCATCCGACGCAGCCTAGAGGCCTTGCGACAAGTCGTGCAGGCAGCAGGCCTAACCGAGCTCGAGGTCGCCGATATTCCTGCACCCGGTCTTCTAATTGCCGCCACACCAACCGCACCTGACACGAATTGATTCAACCGGGCTGTTGCCCCGCGCCGTCGCTCACTGTATTGTGCCTCGGCCTGATTCTAAGTTCAGGAACTCGGAGACGAATATGAAATCCCTGCGATCCCTTACTGGCCTCTGCGCAAGCAGCGCCCTCATCCTCGCAATCGCTTGTGGGGGAGAAGAGACGCCCGAGGTCACGACGCCAGTGGAGGCCCCTGCGCCTGTGCCAGCGACGCCCGACACACCCACTCTTAGCGTCGCCGACCTCCAGGCCAATGCCGAGAACGTCGCGTTGGTGCCCTCCCCGGTGGAGACCCAGAAGGCGCTCGAGTCCGCGGGCATCGAGACTCAGCTCTCGTCCCTCATTCCCGAGCACAAGTTCGACATGAAGTCCGCCGACATCGACCACGCGGCGCTTCGCACCGGCGTCGTCCTCGCCGACACGCTGCTCACCATTCGCAACTCCGAGAAAGATGTGCTTCTTGCGCGTCTCGAGAAGATTCGTGTCGGTATGGAGCAACTCAACGGCGGCAAAGACATCGACGCCACGTTGATCGACATGCGCGACCGCATCACGGCCGTCGCCGTCAGCCGCGACGAACTCCTCAAAGAGTTCGACGAGCTCTCTGGCGCCGTCATCCCCGAGCTCGAGTTCAACGGCAACAAACGCATCGTGCCGCTGATTCAGGCTGGCAGCTGGCTTGAGGGTGCCAATCTCGTCGCCAAGGCGGTCACGGGCCTCGAAGAAGTCTCGGTCGCCGACACGCTCCTCAAGCAACCCGACGTCGTCACGTACTTTATCGGCTACGTCACCGGCGAAGGCGCCGAGAAGGCCCCCGAGGCCGTGACCATGCGCCTTGAGCAGTCCCTGAACACCTTGAAGGAATTGGCCGAGAAGGAAGGGGCGCTCAATCGCGATGATGTCGCCACGGTGGTGAAGGTCACCGACGAAGTCCTGGCGCTACTGTAGACTACTTCCGCGGAGAAACCTGTGACGAAACGCTTTTCTATCATTCTTTCCGGAATGCTCGCTTTGGGCATTACAACCACTGCGATAGCAGGCACCGACGAGGCCGAGAGCTGCCTTCGCACCAAAGTGTGGGATGGCTACGCCGAGGGGTGGGGCATCCGCACCATGACCAGCACGGCCCTCGCCGCGGGCAAGACCCGCAACTACTTGGTCACGTTCTACAAAGGTAACGAGTACCAAATCGAAGTCTGCGGCGACAAAGACGTAGGCAACGTGGACGTGATCCTTTACGACACCAACGGCCGTGTGGTCGAACGTGATTCCACAGACGGGCGCGAACCTAAAGTATCGTTCAAACCGCCTGAAACGGGCACTTACTACATCGTGCTGTACATGCGTGACCTCACCGGCGACAAAGACGAAGCCGGAGTCGCCATGGCGGTCGTTTATCGGTAGCCACACGTGCTCGGATCCCAATTAGCTGACCGTTTTCGCGAAGCTCTCGGTGACGCGGGTACGCCCGAACGAAATGAATCCATTGCGTTCGCAGTGGAGTTCACGCGCTTGCTGGCGCGGATCCTTCCCGATGCCGAAGTATCCGACGTCGCGATGACCGAGATGGCGGGTTCAATCTCCGCAAGATCTGGACTCAGCCCTCCCGAAATCGAACTGCTGCTGTCCATGGCCTTGGCCCCCGAGAATCGGATGGCCATCAACGAAGATGACTTCCGAGCGTTTGGTTCGCGGTTCGGCCACGCCGAAGAGGAGGCGCTCAGGGGGGCGGTGGCCGAAGAACTCGACCTCCGAGCCTTTTCCGAACGGTATGGCGCCGCCGAAGGCCTGCTCCTTCTAGACGCCTTGTTTGGCGTTTGCGCCGTTGACGGCGTCATCGATCGCCAAGAGATCGGCCGCCTCACCCGCGCCGCCACTCAGCTGGGCATCGACGCCATGCTCATCGGCGCCCTGTTCCGAAAGCACGATGTCCGCCACGCCACGGGCGACTTCACCTTCGAACTCGTCAAAGATCGCTATAGCATCGGACGCGACAACGCCTGCGACATCCTGCTTCCCGATCCTCAAGTGGCCCTGCGCCACGCCGATCTCATCCGCGTCGGCGACGGTTGGCGGGTGGTCGACCTCGGCAGCGGACGCCCCACCTTAATGAACGGCGATCCTTGCTCCTCGGCCGCTTTCGAGTCCCATGACCAGATGAGGGTGGGCTCCTACACCCTCCAACTAGACCCCGAAGGCCGAACCCTCACCGCGTTCGGCATCAATTCGTTCTTCTCGTTGTCGGTTCGGCGCCTCGAACGCCGCATTGGAGACGTCTCCCTCCTCGACGACCTGTCGTTCACCGTCTTCTCGGGCGAGGTCATCGCGGTGGTCGGCCCTTCTGGCGCCGGCAAGACCACCCTACTTAATGCCATCGCCGGCATCGCCCCCGCAGACTCCGGCGACGTCATCCTCGACGGCGACAACTTCCACGCCTTGCTCGCCAACGACCGAAGCATCGTGGGCATCGTCCCCCAAGACGACGTCGTCCACCCCGAGCTCACGGTCGAAGAGAGCCTTTTTTACTCTGGCAAACTGCGATTCCCATCTGACACCGCCCACGGCATCATTCAAGACGAAGTCAACCGGGTTCTCGAAGAACTAGACATCAACCACATCCGACGCAGCCGCATCGGCGACGCGGTTCGGCGGGGTGTCTCGGGCGGACAGCGCAAGCGGGTCAACCTCGGCCAAGAGATGCTCACCCGCACCACGCGTATCTTGTTCCTCGACGAACCCACCAGCGGACTCGACCCTCAAACCGCCCAAGACATCGTGTCACTCATCCGACGCCTGGCGGATCAAGGCCGAATCGTCTTCCTCGTGACTCACGATGTCACGCCGTCCATCATGTCGATGGTCGACCACCTGATGGTGCTCGCCCCCGGGGGACGACTGGCCTGGTTCGGACCACCCGCCGACGCATGCACCTGGTTCGACGTCTCGTCTCCCGACGAAATCTTCGCCCGCCTGCCCGACAAAACACCGCCAGAATGGGGCGCAAGCTACCGCGATGGCGCCGCCAGTCGGAAGTTTGTACGCACACGGGAACATCTGCTCGGACTAGACGGCGTCGAGGTCCAGAGCGTCGAAAGTGGGCAGGTCGCGTCGCAGTCACCGGTTCGCCAATATGTCACGCTCACAAAACGCTATGCCCGGGTAAAAACTCGCGACACCGGCGGCCTCGCCGTTCTACTCGCCCAAGCGCCCATCCTCGGTGTGGCCATGTACATCGTGTTCCCGGCCCCCGACGTGGGTGCGTTGTTCATGCTTGCCTTGTCGGCCTTGTGGTTCGGGGCGTCCGCTTCGGTTCGCGAGCTAATCTCCGAGCGCACCATCTGGCGCCGAGAAGCACGCGTGGGCCTATCCACTACGGCCTACCTCGCCTCCAAGGCCACAGTCCTGGGCATCATCGTCGGTTTTCAATGCCTTTGCCTCAGCCTGATCAACTACTATATGATGGGCATGGGCCTCGATCCCTACAATTTTTCGTTGCTCCAGTTAAGCGGCATCACCTTCCTGATGGGCGCAATAGGTCTGTCCCTAGGTCTACTGATGTCGTCGCTATTCAGCAGCTCTGAAGCCGCTGTGGGCACATTGCCTCTCATCCTCATCCCCCAGATTACGTTTGGCGGACTGTTGGTGAAGGTCAAGCATATGGGCGCGCTCGCGAAAGGGCTGTCGTACCTCGTGTTTGTGCGCTACGGCTTCGAAGCGCTCATCAAGACCGGCGACGAGCTCTCCGAGGTCTCTACGGCAGGCGGCGGCTCCGACCGCGTCGATCGCGGGACCCAGGCCGTGCTCTACATCCTCGGCTTTAAACAGTCCGCCTCCGTCGACGACGTGGGCTTCCCCATGGAGCAACTCGTCGGCATTCTGCTGGGCTGCGTCTTTCTGCTCTTTGCCTCAACCTGGATTTTCACGCATCGCAGCCGCGAAGGCAACTGACAACGTGTCTCGCCTCGATTGACAGGTCTGCAGCGGCCCTGACAACCTGTCCCGCGCGCGACGTTGCAATCCGTGATATCCGCTGGCACGGCGATTGCAATCCGCAGCACGTACGGAGCCTCCTACATGCGCCTCATGCCCCTCATCTTCGCTGTGCTGTGCATCGGCTGCGCCCCGAAGACCATTCCCACGCAAACCGAGATGGAAGCGCGCCCCCATCTCCCGTCGCCGTTCTCCAACGCCTACACCCGCGAAGCGCAGCACTCCAAAGATCCCGTCGTCGCAAAGATCGCAGCCGAGAAGACGTGGGATATTCGACTGTCGGGTGCGGCAGCCGGGCTGGCCATGGGCTGGATTGAGCGGCGGAGTAATCTTGAGCCATGGCAGGTTCGAGAGGCGTTATGGCAAGCGGGGTACGCCTACCCAATTCAGCAGATGCAGACGTGGCGCGTGGCCATCGGCGAGTCCCCACCCGAATCCCTCACCGCGTGGATCGCTGACGTCCCCGAGACCGCCGACCTCGGCTTGGTACGCGCCCGGGGCCCGGACGGCGACTACTGGGTGGGACTCGTCGCCAACGTCTCCCGCGACATCGGCGCACAACCACGTCAAATGCACCTCGGAAGCCGGCTCAAGTTCGACGCACTCCCCGGGGCTGAGGTCATCGCGGCGAGCCCGGCCGGCGGGCTCATGCAGGTCGACCTCGAACAGGAACAGCTCGTCCGCCTCGACCTTCCGGGCGAGTGGTTGTTCGAGGTGCGCGAAAACACAGCTCTGGTGGCTCGTTTTCCCGTGTACGTCGATCTAGTTCCGCCCAAAGGCACCGTGCTGACCGTCCAGCAGGCCCCACAGAGCGCGGACGCCGCTGCAAGCCAGTTCACCTCTCTGCTCAACGACGTTCGGGCCGTCTACGGCAAGGAACAGTTCCGCAGCGACGACCTCCTCCGAGCCGCCGCGCACAGCGTTCTCGACAAACGGACCACTACTGCGCGCGATGTCGCGACCAAGCTCGGTCTAAATCCGAACACCACCTGGCGACTAGAATGCGCCGCCCCCACGCTCGAAGCCTGCGCCGATCAACTGCTTTGGAATCCTCGCGCACGCCCCTCATTGTTGAGCGCAACCGCGACCTCTGGATTCGCAGCAGAACTAGTTAACGGGCGTATTCACGTCGTCGTGCTCATCTCTGCACCGTGATCAATCTGCGGGGAATGCGCGTAAGCCCTTTCGCCACGGCCGCGAACCGCTTACCCTTGCAAGCGCGATAGGAGAAGACATGCTGAGGGCTCGCAACCGCCGCGGAGAAATTGGCCGCAACGAAATCATCATCGGCGTCGCCGCCGTGGCCGTGTTGCTGCTGATTACAGTGCCGCTCGCGCTGAACAGCGCCAACAAGAGTGCACGCGGAGAGCTTCCTCTCACCATCGCGTCTATTCGCACAGCCCAGATCGAGTATCAGAGTGCGTTTGGTGAATACGTCGCCTGCGAGGCCGCTCCTCGCGCTATGCACGCCGTCACCGCCGAGCCCGTCTCGTGGACCACCTCGCCCGGCTTCAAGAAACTGTCTTGGGCTCCCGAGGGAACCGAAATCTACGGCGCTTACACCGTCAAGCTCGAAGGCGACTCCTTCGTGATCAACGGCGCTTGCGACGTAGATGGCGACGGTACCCGGGCGCTGTTTAAGGCCTCTAAAGACGACGCAGAGGCCGTCATGGTCTCCGAGAGCAGCGTCTACTAGAGCGCTCCATGCGTCTACAGACCCTCGCGCTGGTCGGCCTGCTCAGCGCCGGCTCGCTACGCACCCTCGTGGAACACCAAGACCACCCAACCACGATCCCAACGAGCGGTGTGGCGACGGTAGCTAGCTTGGGGCACAACACCCTGGCCTCCAGCGGCGTCTGGATGCGCACGGTAGATCTTTTTACGTCGGATGCCATCGAGTCGGTGCACATTACGCAGGGCGTGCGAACGGCTACAGCGTTAGACCCGGCCTGGCGAATCCCCTGGGTCTACGGCGCGCTCATGCTCCAAGACCGCGGCGAATTCGCCAACCAAGAGGCCTTGCTGCTAAACGCCATCGACCACCACCCAAACGAAGCGTGGTTCCCCTACGCCTTGGGCATGAGCCGCCTCGAGCACCACAACGATCCGGTCGGTGCGGCCGATTGGCTGGACTATGCTGCCACAATGCCCGGTTCGCCAGATGTCCACGCAGCCGCCGCGGACGCGCTCCGGGGCCTCAAGTGACCCTACGCATTGCCGTCGGCTTGGGTTCCAGCCTCGGCCCCCGACGTGCCATCCTCGAGCGCGCCATCCGCAGGCTGGCTGCACAGCCCGAGAACACATTGCTGCGCGCTTCGCGTTTATACCGAACGCCTCCCATGCGCGGCGGTTCGGCCCGCGGGTGGTTCCTAAACGCCGTAGCGCTGTACGACACCCAGCTAAGTCCTACTGAATTCCTCGAACGCTGCGTCCAAATCGAGCGTGATTCTGGTCGTCGACGGGTACGCCATTGGGGCGACCGGACCCTGGATCTAGACGTACTTCTCGCAGGCGAACAGCAGCTCGACCACGCCCATCTCCGGATCCCTCATCCGGGCATCGCCCAGCGCTCCTTCGTGCTCCTGCCGCTCCGAGAGGCCTGGCCCGAGGCCCGCGATCCCGCCACGGGTCGTATGTGGTCTGAATTCCCCATACCCGCCGGCCCCACACCTGTACCGGTGGGTGTGGTTGCAGTCCGGCGGCCAGCGCTGTAATCGTCGGTGCAAACCAAACGCCGGATCGGCCATGAACCTGTTCATAGACACCGCCAACATCGACGAGATCCGTGAGATCTACGCCTGGGGTGTTCTGTCCGGATGCACCACGAATCCCTCGATCATTGCCAAGTCCGGCCGCAACTTCATCGAAGTGATCCACGAGATCTGTGAGATCGTCGACGGCCCTGTCAGCGCTGAAGTCGTGGCCCAAGACGCAGAGGGCATGATCCGCGAAGGTCGCCTGCTGGCCCAAGTACACCCCAATATCGTGGTAAAAGTTCCCCTGCTTCCCGCTGGACTACAGGCTTGCAAAGTTCTGTCTGATGAAGGAACAAGGGTCAACATGACCCTCTGCTTTCAGCCCGCTCAGGCGCTGCTCGCTGGACTCGCCGGCGCAACCTACATCTCGCCCTTCATCGGCCGCGTCGACGACTTGGGCTGGGACGGCGGAGACTTGATCCGCCAAATCGTCGAGATTTACGCCCAAAACGACAACATTCACACCCAGGTGCTGGCCGCGAGCATTCGCCATCCGATCCACCTCATAGACGCCGCGTTGTCGGGCGCGGATGTCGCCACCGTGCCGTATTCGGTCCTCAAAAAGATTGTCAAGCACCCGCAGACAGATGCCGGCAACGCGGGCTTCCTAAAAGACTGGTCTGCCGTGCCTCAGCGCGATGTAGCCGCACTGGCGACAGCATGGTTGGCCGAGCGTGGGCAATCGCACGGCACCTGAACGCGTCCAACGCCTTGCCTCTCAGCGTCAGGGCGTTATCGAACTGAGCCGTGATTCAGTGAGTGATATGTCAGACCCCAAACGCAGTCGAACCGACAAACGGACGTTGATCACCAACGCGGCGATCAACGTGTTCGCGGACAAGGGTTTCCACCAGGCTCGCATCAGCGACATCGCCCGCACCGCCGGCGTCGCAGACGGAACCATCTACCTGTACTTCAAGAACAAAGAAGACCTGCTGCTGTCCATCTTCGAAGAGAAAATGGACCTCATGCTGTCGGGCTTGGGCGAGGCCCTAGAGGGCGTCAACGCTCCCCGTCAGCGGACCCGCCTGTTTGCGCTCTTCCACTTCAGGCAAGTGTTCGAGAACCGGCAAACCGCCGAGGTTTTACAGGTCGAATTACGCCTGTCTAATAAGTTCCTCAAGGACTACCGCCCCGAGAAGCTTTGGGCGTACCTGGGCGTTTTCGGGCAGATCATCCGCGAAGGACAAGAGATGGGCATGTTCCGAAAGGACCTCGATCCCTTCATCACCATGTGGGGCTTCTTCGGTGGCCTCGACGAGATCGCCATGCAATGGGTGCTCTCCAGCAAGTCTGACCCCTTCCCCCTTGACGAAGCCGCCTTACAAATGGCGAACCTCTTCATCCGCGGAATGGCGCTGGCGCCCACCTCTTCTATCGAATCCTAGACACAACCCAACAACCCCATCACGGAGGACACCATGAACATTGGAGTCTGCGTCAAAATGACCGCAAATGCCGACGCGCGGATCAAGATCAACGGTGACGCCACCGGCGTCGATATGGCTGGTATCAAAGTGGTGGTCAGCGACTACGACGAGTACGCAGTCGAAGAAGCCATCCGGACGAAAGAGAAGCACGGCGGCGAGGTCGTGTCGTTCACCGTCGGCGACAAGTCCAACGATAAGCTAATTCGTTCAGGCGCTTTGGCGCTCGGTGTCGACCGCTCCATCATCATCTCCGACGACGACGCCAAGGCCGCAGGCGCGCTGGGTGTCGCCAAAGTTCTCACCGCGGCTCTCCAGAAGAATCTTGAAGGCTGCGACATCCTGTTCACCGGTAAAGCCTCCATCGACGATGGCAGCGCGCAAGTAGGCGCGATGATGGCCGAGCTACTCGGCTGGGCACAGGTCACTAAGGTCCTCTCCCTCGAGATCGACGGCACCACGTTCAAGGCCACCCGCCAAATGGACGCCGGCGTTCGCCAGGTGGTTACCGGTACCCTCCCCGTGGTCATCACCTGCGAGGACGGCCTGAACACCCCTCGTTACGCCAAGCTCCCCAACATCATGAAGGCCAAGCGTAAGCCCCTCGCCCAGATCAGTGTGGCGGACCTCGGGCTCGACGCTGCTGGCGTGGCGCCCAAGGCTTCTACGCTTCGTTACGAGCTTCCGCCGACGCGTCCTGCAGGTCGCATCATCGACGGAGACGCCGCCACGGCCGCCAAGGAGCTGGTTCGCCTGCTCCGCGACGAAGCCAAGGTCATCTAAACACACCCAATTCTGGAGAATCCAATGAGTGGAATCCTCGTTTTCGCAGAGCACGCCGATGGCGCGTTTAAGTCAACCGCTACCGAGCTGATCGGCAAGGCAGCAGAGTTGGCAACCGCATTGGGCACCACGGTGACCGCTGCAGTGTTGGGCGACGCCCCCGCCGCCGATCTCGGTGCCGCTGGCGCCGCCAAGGTCTACCAGGCCGCGGGCGACTTCGCCGCGTACGACACCGGTGCCACCACCGATGCGCTCGCCGCGATCATTAGAGAAGCCCAACCCGACATCGTGTTGGCAACCGCAAGCTTCGCCGCAAGCGATGCCTTCCCACGCCTAGCCGCCCGTTTCGACTCCGGCATGGCGAGCGAGTGCACCAACCTCACAATCGAGGAAGGCAAGCTTGTAGGCCGTCGTCCAATGTTCTCGGGCAAGTGCTTTGGCTCCGTCACGGTGTCGAGCAGCCCCGCGCTGTTCACCGTTCGCCCCAACAGCTTCACGCAGCCCGCCTCCACGGGCGGCGCGGCCGACGTCGTCGCCGTCGCCTGGGAAGCCACTAGCGCAGCCCTAACCGTGGTCGAGACCCTCGCCACTGACTCCGCTGGCATCGACCTCACCACCGCCGACAAGGTGGTCTCAGGTGGACGCTCCCTCAAGTCGGTCGAGAACTTCGACAAAGTTATCCGCAGCCTGGCCTCCACCATGGGTGCCGGTGTGGGCGCTTCCCGCGCAGCGTCGGACGCCGGATACTGTAGCCATAGCGAGCAGGTAGGGCAGACCGGTCAGATGGTCAACCCGTCCCTGTACATCGCCGCCGGCATCAGCGGAGCCATCCAGCACCTCGCCGGGATGCGTACATCCAAGGTGATTGTTGCGATTAACAAAGACGCCGACGCTCCCATCTTCGAGCACGCCACCTATGGCATTGTCGCCGACCTCTTTGAGGTCCTACCCGCCATCGACGCCGAGATCAGAGCCCTCGGCTAGCTCTCTCTCGACGCAGCCGACATCGGCCACCACCCGACCCCGCCACTGGCGTGGTCGGGTTTAGTGTCTTTGGCGTCCGAACAGCCGCGTGCTACACTTCACTCCTACACCGAGGCACGCCCTGCTCTCCCGCGAAAATCGCGACGCCCTACCACCCGTATACCGCCTCGATGCCACCATTCAATGGCTTCAAGACAACGGGAAAGTGCGCATTCTT
>JAACDH010000711.1 GCA_009936995.1 Rhodobacterales bacterium | reverse complement strand
TTCTCTACCGGCGCGATGTGCTCCCGCTCGAAGAATCCACCACGTTCGATCGTAAGCTCCACAAAGCCGTCAAGGTTACCGGGACCACCGATCAAAACGCCGACTACCGAATCGCCCAAGTTCTCAAGCGTGGATTCACCCGCGCCGACAGACAACTTCGGGCCGAAGAAGTCGTTATCCTTCGCTTTAAGGGCTGAGTATGTCCGATAACGAGATGGATGTGGTCTTGGGCATCGACCTAGGCACTACATTCTGCGCGATGTCCGTGGTGAACGAGTACGGCAAGCCCGAAATCGTCACCAACGCCGAGGGCTTCCAGACCACCCCCTCCGTGGTTCACTTCTACGACGAAGACGCCTGTGTTGTCGGCGAAGAAGCAGTGAAAATGGTAGTCATCGATCCCGAAAATGTGGTTCGATTCATTAAACGACACATGGGCGAAGAAGACTTCACGCTCGAGTTCTTTGGGCGTAATCACACCCCCCAAGAAGTCAGCGCGCTCATTCTTCGGAAGCTCAAAGAGGACGCTGAAGAGATCCTGGGGCACCCCGTCAACGACGCGGTCATAACGGTTCCTGCGTACTTCAACAGCGCCCAGCGCGGAGCAACCGCAGAGGCGGGGGCCATTGCTGGCCTCAATGTGCTCTCAATTATCAACGAGCCCACCGCTGCAGCCATCGCCTATGGTCTCGACCGCATTGGCGGCATGCGGAAGCTGCTGGTTCTCGATCTTGGCGGCGGCACGTTCGACGTGACCGTCATGGAAATCAAGGGCACCAAGCTCACCACCTTAAGCTCCGACGGTAACGCCGAGTTGGGCGGAAAGGACTGGGATGACCGGCTGCTCAATCATGTCGCCGAAGCGTTTTACGAGAAATTCCAGCTGGACCCACGAGACGACTCTTCTCCCTATCAAGCGCTCTACGAACGCTGCCTGCACGCGAAGATTAGCCTCTCCAGCAAAGATCGGGCCGTTATTCCGGTAAATTACCGTGGCAAACGTATGGCAGTGCGCGTCACCCGCGAGCTGTTCGCAGAGCTCACGGCCGATTTGGTACAGCAGTGCGAAGACACTGCTAATATCGTGCTCGAGAAGGCCAGCATAGGCTGGAGTGACCTCGACGACGTGCTTTTAGTCGGGGGCTCCACCCGCATGCCGATGATTCGTGACATGCTCACCCGGCTCGCTGGCAAAGAACCTGCCGAAGAGGTCAATCCCGACGAGTGCGTCGCGCTGGGCGCTGCTCTGGCCGGTGTGTTTAGGCACCGCCCCAGTCACCCTGCCCTCATGGAAAAACGCAGGGCCATGGCAGACCGTGCGCGAAAGCTCCGAGAGACGATGCCCAAGCCGAAGCCCAAAGACCCGCTCACAAAAGTCGGCTCCGGCGCCAAGATCGGCATGGCCTATGGGGGCCACCGTGCCGCCGAGCTGGCTGACGCTGACCTTCCCAATGTAGTGATCGAGGACGCCACCACACACCCCCTCGGCATTGTGGTCCTCGACGGTAACCGAGAAGAGTGCGTGGTCGAGCTCATCCGCGAAGGCACGAAGTTGCCGCACGAGTTCCGCGGCCGTTTCGCCTACGCTTACGAAAACATGACCGCCGTTCGCGTCGAAGTCACCGAGGGATCAGGCAAGTATCGCGACGAGGTCACGGTGATCGGTAAGGTCGAGCTAGACGGCCTGCCACCTCGTCCGCGCGGTACTCCCATTGAGGTCATCTACAGCTACGACGTCAACCAAATCCTCAAGGTTGAAGTCGTTGATGTCGAGACCCGAATTACGCGCAAAGTCGACATTCGATTCCAGGGTGGACTGACCGCTGAACAGGTCGCAAAGGCCCGCGCGCGCACGAATCAAATGAGCGTAGATTAGCCCCATTGTATGAAGTTGAACCAACGACTTCGTCGGGTCATCGCTTCCCCGCTTGTAGGCGACATCACAGACGCGACCGCAACGGGCATTGACCCAGTAAGATACCAGGTGTAGAAACGAGCCTACACCCCCTCGCCTAGGAAGTCGATGAGTTCGCGCCGCTACGAGACTGCCGCAGACTTCTGCAAGCTCGTCGGAACCCCAGACCTGCTTGAGTACCTCGGCATCGGCCCAGATACCCCCAAGGAAGAGGCGCAGGCCAAATTGAAGGCACGGCGTAAGTATATGCAGGGGATGCAGAGCAACCCGAAGTACAAGAAAGAGGCTCTGTTCCTCATTAAACACTACAGCATTCTGTCGGGCAGCCTCGAAGATCCTGCAGATTACCTGACTGATTCGCTGCTTCGCGCCGAGTCGGTACACCTCCCTGTCCTCGAGATGACCATCAAAGGGGTTCTGGCGGGCGGCGGTCTGTCCTCCGACCAAGAGGCCTACCTTCATCGGAATGCCACTGAACTCGGCATTTCAGACGTCAGCTTCTCCAAGCTGATCGACCAGCTGTGCAACGAGTCCGGCGTACGTCGGCCCGGTAATGGTCAATCACCGCGGCCCTCTGTTCTCCCCATGCGCCAGCAGAGCGACGACTTCTACAAGCTGCTTCGTATCGACCGGCATGCCACCTTGCCGGAGATCCGCACAGCGTACGAAGCTAAGATGCGCGACACGCGCAACGCTCCGCAGTCCGCAGACAATGAAGCCCTATTGGTGCGCCTCGACCTGGCCTTGAGCGTCCTCTCAGACCCCATGGCACGTGGGCAGTACGCCCTGTCCCAGAGCCGAACCGGGCCACCCGCGCGGGCCCGCGATGCGCGGCCAGGCGAGATCGAGACGGCTCCCCCCATCCGCCCCCGCGGTACGGCGCCCGTAAATGCGCAAGGGGCACAGTACTCGGCGCCGGGAGAGGGTGTTTCTCGCCTCGAGATCCTCGGAAAACCAGAGCGCAGACTCACAATCTCGTCCAGCCCCGTGCGCGCCCGCATCACCATCCGAAATGGTGGCGAACGGGCCATGACTGGCCGGATATCCAGCGATCAGCTCTGGTTGGAAGTTTCGCCGCATCAAATCGACGTGAACGCAACCACACAAGACATCCAAGTCATCGTTACTCCATCCCAAGTCCCTCCCGGAGTCGCCAAGGCCAGGGTGTCTGTCGTCACCGATCGGGGCGAAAAAGGCGTCATCATCTTCGAGGTCAAACGAGGCCTGCCGGCCTGGGGCTTCGGCGTAGGTGCCGTCGCCATAGCCATCGCCGCTGGCGCGGCGTTCATGACGCTCTCGCCTACGAAATACGACCTCGACCTCCTGATCGACCCCTGGGCGGAAGAGGTGGTGTTCGACGGGCAATCGCTCGGTCCTGGAACCGCCTTCCATCTGCATGATCTCGTTGGCCCAACCGCTGTGCTCGAGGTCAAACACCCGAACTTCAAGACCTATCGCCAAGAAATGACGTCCGAAGAACTTCAGTCCGGTCAGCACTCGGTTGAACTAGAACTCAACCGGGAAATGGACTTTAAGCCGAACGACGAACATCACCGTACTTCAGTCAATCAGCGTGAAGCGTCCAGCGTAGTTGGCGACCTCCGTCCCGCGTTTGATCGCTGTCTCTCGGCAAATGGCGAACCCAAAAGCGTGCTCACCGGCTCTATCCGCATCTACATCACCCAAGACGGTTTGGCTGCAGGACTGACCATCGAAGGATCTCGTTCCGACGAAGCCAGTGTTCAAACGTGTGTGAAACGCCAAGCAGCGGCTGCCAAGTTCGATTCACTCGTTGATGGAGATTACGCCTCAGTACGTTACGACTACGACGTGACAGTGCCAATCAAACCAAATGAGTGAGCCCGTCCCAGACGAGAACTTCGACCGGTTGCTTGAGCTCGCCGATCATGCTCTCGAAAATGCCGATCCGCTCACGGCGCTCGACCTCTGCCAGCAGATTCTCGAGGCCGCCCCCGCACATGCCGGCGCCCTGTTTCTTCTGGCCGAGTCACTGCGAACACTCGGCGATTCCCAGAACGCCGAGGTGTACTACCGTCGGGTACTCGCCCTGACACCAGAGCCCTCGCCCTCGTGGAGCGCAATCGCCTGGCTTCAGTTCGAGACTCTGAGATTCAGCGAGGCTCGCAACACCATCAACCGCGGCTTGCGACTCGATCCCACCAACGCCGAAGCCTATTACGTCCGGGCCATGCTGCGCGAGCGACGCCTGGATCACGTGGGCGCGCTGCGGGACTACACCCGCGCCCACCGACACGGCCTCGAAGCATTTCCAATGCCCGTACGACTGGACGATGCCAGCGTCACCGCGGTTGTTGAAGAAGCCCTCTCCGCGCTTCACCCCTCCATCCAAGAGTATCTGCTCCAAGTCGCGATCCTGCTCGAGGACGTGCCCGCAGTAGACCTGCTTCGCGAATACGCACCACCTGCCCCTCCCGCGGAGATTCTCGGCTATTTCGCAGGGGTTTCACTCGCGGAACGGTCTATTGAAAACCCCTGGAGCAACCTGCCGTCGGCCATCGTCCTGTTCCGCTGTAATCTCCAACGTATCGCTTCCGATCGCGAACGTATGGTGGAAGAGCTGCGGATCACGGTCTTCCACGAAGTCGGTCATTTTCTCGGCCTAGACGAAGAAGATCTGAAATCCAGAGGACTAGACTGATTGACCGCCGCCTGTGGCGCTCGTCGTGGGGAATGTTAGAGGGGCTGGGTCTGGGGGTTT
>JAACDH010000710.1 GCA_009936995.1 Rhodobacterales bacterium | reverse complement strand
CATAATCAGTTAATATCCATCATTTTAATAAAACTCTCGACATCCGCTGCGGGACCGCTCGCCGCCGCGTCCGGCCACCAACATGGGTGCCTCGCGCTCCGGTGGCGTTGGTGCACGGACGAATCGTGAGCCAGCGGCTCCCAGGCATTGGGTCAGGTTCGTGCGGCAACCGACGCGGGCTTGCCGAGTTCGAACATCCGGTTGAGGATTCGGCAACCGGTCAGCACCTCGACCCGCTGCCCCTCTTCCGCCCCTGCCTTCAGCCCCCTCCCGAATGTTCGTTTGGACCGATGGGTGGAATCACTACTTTTGCGCCGACGCGCGACGCGGCTTCGTACACCTCGAGCCGGTCATAGCCGCCGTCTGCGGTGAGCCGTTCGATGATGCCGACCCCATCGCTGAGGCCCATGCGCGCGAGCATCGCGTTCAGGAGACCTTCGGTCTGGCGCCAGGGCCACCCGAACCTAGGGGCAGAACGCTTGAAGGCGCAGCGTCTCGAGCTCATACGCCGTAAGCGGAACGTCGTACACCTGGGTTTCATCCAGGTCGCCAACGAAGTGACGCGTAAGGTTGTTCGGGTCGTTGGCGACGGCGAAGGGCTGCGCGCCCCAGCCGATGTCGGTGTAGGCCACCTGGGTGAACTGCGGGGTGCCGTCGACCCAGACGTTTGCTGCGCCGGCGTCGAACGTGAGGGCGACCTGACTCCAGGCGGCCTCACAGGTGTCGGGGCCACTGAACACGGTTTCGTCGGCAGGGTTTCCACCGGACTCGGTGTAGGCGCCGCTGGTGAGGCCGTTCGCGAGGTACATATTGGCGCCGCTGTATCCGGGCAGGCCGTTGCCATTGGTCATCAGGAAGTGAAACGCGCCCAGGTTGTCGGAGGCCGAGTTCACGCGCATCCAGGTGACGTAAGTCCAGGTATCTCCCGGTAGTGGAAGCGCCGTGGCGGACTCCATCCAGCTGGCGCCGTCGAAGTGGGCGGCGTTGCCGACGACACCCGCGTTGAAGGTGGGTGCACCGAAGAAGGTACCGTCGTAGGCGGATCCGGCGTCGTCGAGGACCTGGGACGCGGTGACGTTGTCGTAGCTCCAGTGGAGGAACGGGGCCGGTCCGGGAACCAGGGTGTCGCACATCGAGAAGTCGATCTCGGACAGGCAGCTGTCGTCGCAGTTGGTGGTCGGGTCGCAGTCTTCGTCGATGCCGCTGTCGCATTGCTCGATGGCGTCGGGGTTGATGTCGAAGTCGCCGTCGTCGCAGTCACCGGCTTGTTCGGACTGATAGGGACCGACGGCACACACTTGGGTGGGCACGCTGCCGACGTCGCCGTAGCCGTCCTGGTCGAGGTCGGGCCAGACGTCGAAGGGCGAGGCACAGACGTTGGCGCACAGGGCTTCCATGCGCAGGTATTCCAGGTCGGTGCTGGTTAGTGGCACGTCGTAGACTTGCGTCTCGTCGAGGTCGCCGACAAAGTTCCGGGTGGGGTTGTTCGGGTCGTTTGCGACGGCGAACGGCTGCGCGCCCCAACCGATGTCGCTGTAGGCCACCTGGGTGAACTGGGGCAGTCCGTTGACCCACACATTGGACGCGCCGGCGTCGAAGGTGAGGGCGATCTGGCTCCAGCCGCCCTCGCAGGTGTCGGGTCCACCGAAAATGGTCTCGTCGGCCGCGTTGCCGCCTGACTCGGTGTAGGCGCCGCTGGTGAGGCCGTTGGCGAGGTACATATTGGCGCCGCTGTATGCGGGCAGACCGTTGCCATTGGTCATCAGGAAGTGGAAGGCACCGGGGTTCATGGTGGCGTTGTCTACCCGGGCCCAGGTGACGTAGGTCCAGGCGGCGGGCGGCAGTGGAAGCACGGCTGGCGTAGAGATCCAGGAGGTACCATTGAAGTTCGCCGCGTCGCCAACCAGGCCAGGCGCGAAGGTGGGCACGCCGTTGAAGTTACCGTCGTATGCGGCTCCGCTGTCGTCGAGGACTTGACCGGCGGTGACATTGTCATAGGTCCAGTCCAGGAACGGGGCGGGTGCGGCTGCGAGGGTGTCGCAAAGCGAGAAGTCGACCTCGACCAGGCAGGTGTCGTCGCACACCGTTTGGGCGTTGCAGTCCTCGTCGATGCCGCTGCCGCACTGCTCGATGGCGCCGGGATTGATGTCGAAGTTACCGTCGTCGCAGTCGATGTCGTTCAGATAGCCGTCGCCGTCTACGTCCACGATGGTGGACGTCGTGGTGCCGGTCGTCGTTGTGGTGCCGGTCGTCGTTGTGGTGCCGGTCGCCGTTGTGGTGCCGGTCGTCGTTGTGGTGCCGGTCGTCGTTGTGGTGCCGGTCGTCGTCTCCGTGGTCGTCTCCGTGGTCGTCGTCGACGTCGTCGTCGACGTCGTCGTCTCGATGATACCCGTATCCGTCTTGGGGTCATCAGAGCTGGCGCAGCCCAACAGGGCCAGACATAGAATGCTGCGATACATGGAGTTCTCCGTGGATGGTTTGGTCTCGTACAAAATCAATATGTCAGGCGAGGTCGCGGGTCATCTCACGCCTATCTCACACACTGACCTTGCCCCGCTGGGCCGGACAGTCTGCTAGGCATAGGCAGGAGGCCAAATGGCCAGAAGGAATTTCTCAAAAGCGTTCAACGAAGGAGATGTCGTGGCTCGGTACCCGTTCATCGCCACGGAGAAGGCCCTGACGGTCTGGCCGGTTCGGGTCATGTGTCCCGTGTTGAGTGTTGAGTGTTGAGTGTTGAGTGTTGAGTGTTGAGTGTTGAGTGTTGAGTGTTGAGTGTTGAGTGTTGAGTGTTGAGTG
>JAACDH010000709.1 GCA_009936995.1 Rhodobacterales bacterium | reverse complement strand
GGACTAGCCGGCGCTGCTGGACGAACTGTTCAAAGGCTTGGTCGACAGCGGCGGCGCGAGAGATGGCCATGGGTCACCACGGGTGCGTGTTGCGCCCGTTCGATAACACCGTCGAGGCCCCTATTCCATGGGTAGAATTGGGAAGTCTTGCCAGCTAGGATCGGGGCGATGGAAGATGATCTCGACGCGGCCAGGCTCTGCCTCGACTTCGAGATGCTCGCCGAAATAGGGTTCGAGGGTAGTTTCTACATTTCGGTGGAAGCCTCGATCCAGATTCGCGGCGCTCTTTAGCTCGATGCGGGCACGCGGAGGCGTCTCGATGCTGGCGAGAAACTCCACGTAGCTGTTCATGGCGCTCACGGCGATAGCGGGTGTTGCCCGTGCGATGACCAAGGTGAAGGGCAGGTGAGCTTCTTGGGAGTACTCGAGGTGCGCCTGGACCGGGAACTTGTCGGCGAGGGCTTCGGCCTTGGAGAGCGCTGCCTCGAGCCAAGGGTCCTCGATTCGGCCCCAGCGCGGCGTGGTGGGGCCTGCCAAGGGCAGGGTGCGAGCGGGGCCGCCGGCAGGAGATGTACTGCTGTAAGCTGGCGCGCTGTCTACGATTTGCGGGGATTCGTCGGCGGGTTGAGAGGCGCCGCCACCCGCGCGAGCGCGGGCGAGAAGTGAGCCGCCGCTCGATTTGGGATGGCCCGGATCGGCAGGCCTACCGAAGATGGAGGACGCCGAAGCAGCGGCCGGTGGGGCGCCCAAAGGGCTGTTCGTGGCGGCGTCGTTGACTTGTGCGGAGCGACCGAAGGGGTTTCCAGTGGACACCGCAGCGCTGGGCGTGTTGGAGGGGGCCGCGTCGAAAGGACTTACCCGGCCATTACTTGGCGTCATTTTGCCAACATCGATGCGCCCCGCAGCGCCGGCTGGCGTCGCGACACCGCGTCCGGTGGGTACAGATTCCGCAGGGCCGTGGGCGCGCATTCCGCCGGCACCGCTTGGTGCGGAATAGCCGCCGGTGGAGAAGAGGGGCATAGGCGTAGCGCCGGGAGGCGGCCCGAAGGGATTCGATGCGTTGGATGAAGCCCCGAGTTTATTCTTCGGGGATGCGCGAAAAGGGTTGTTGCCCTGTGCCCCTCCTGCAGGCCCGAAACGGCCTGGTTGTGCGTCGCCGAGGCTGGGCGCGGGATTGGGGGTGTTTCGACTTCCGAGTGCGCTACTTCCGGAGCGGCCTACACCAGCGGGCGTGGCGATTCCGGCACGATCTCGGAGAGATACGGGGACGGGGGTTTGCAGGCGAGGACGTGCACCGACGGGGGTGTTTCGCATGCGGGCCGTGACCGCCTTCTGCGTGGTGAGTCGGGTGACTTCATTGACCATCTTCTGATGGGCTTTTTGTTCCCAGGGGAGCATTTGTGCGTCGCGGCCCATGGCCAGGGCGGCCAGAGTAGTCATTATCCAGCCAACAGACATGAGTAGAGCCAAACCGCCGAACAGGGCAGGCAGAGCGGGTACTTCGGGAGGCATGGGGACGATTTGGTCGAACTTAGCGATCGTTCGCGCGAGATTGGGGCTAGCGATGGTGGTGATCAAGATAGCCATTGCCGCGCTCATCATCAGGACGGTGAGCAGCATGAACAGGCCTCGGAACAGCAGCACCGGATGGGATGGAGAAGCCGTCTTTAGTCGCTTGAGCAGTCGTTTACGGTCCACATTGTCTTCGAACGACTCTAGCGTGGTTCGCGCAGCGCTCAACAGCTTGTCGATGTCTTCGGGGCTCTCGATAGATTCGATCATCTCGCACCAGTGCGGGCGACTTGCTGTGGCGCGCGCTCTGCACCATGAGGTCCTGATGATCTCAAGGCGAGCGGGTACCTAATGCGAGCCGCGAATACGCCGACAGTTTAGCGCATCGCGGCATGCGGGTCACGTTTCGTCTGCAGAGGACGCCCGGGCTTCCATATCGGGACCGAGCTGAACTGGAAGGCAGACACCCTGTAGAGTGGCCGCACGAGCCACGGTACCGACCAGCGTGAAGTCGCTCGCGCGTTCGGCACGATGCCACGCTTCGTAGAGCTGGTGCGCGGCATCGGACGGCTGGGTGCGGGCGAGAGAGAGTCTGGCGAGGACTTCTTCCCGGAGCCAGTTCTGCGCTTGGGCGAGCTGTAGCGCTTCGAGAGCCAAGGGATGCCCGTCTATGGGTTGGTCGACGTCCATGTGGGCGTTGGCCTTTTTGATCAACGCGTCACAAAGCGCCAGAGAGTGAGGCGCGAGGCGGCTTCGAATCTCGCCGATAGAGGTGGCGGCGACACGCTTTGCTTCGGAAGCAGCGATGGCGCGGCGGCTTCTGTCATCGCGTCGCGCCAAGACTTGTTTATATAGCGCCTGGGCCTGAAAGAGGCCTTGGGTGTCTTCTACGGAGCGAGCGAGTCGCATGGCCTCCATAACGGATTTTTGCGCGGACTCGATGCCGCCGGTTGCGAGTATGGCCTGCCCGTGTAGGGTGAGGGCGCGGATTCGAACATCGACCATGTCCGTGGCGGCTATCATTTCTGGTGCGGCGTGCACGTCGGCAAAGGCGAGCGCAGCGGCGGCGTTGTCTCCGTTCCGGACGAAGTTTAGCCCCTCGAGCAGGCGGCCGGCAAGCTGCTCGGAGCGGTCGGGGCCCGATTTGTCGGACATGTTACGTGCGACCGGGATGAAGTGCGGACAACGCCAGCTCTGCGGCTTGGCGCTCGACATGTTCTGGGATCAGGATTTCCCCTGCGAATAGACCCTCGGGTTCGCTAGCTAGCCACTCTAGGCACAGGCCCAACACCGCGTAGTGCAGCAGGATGGGCTCGGGGGAGCCGGAGTTAAGAACGATATTGAGTGGATGGCCGTTGCCCAAAACCGTGATGCACGGCCCATCTTCGATGCGGTAACGGACCACTTGTTCGGCGATGTGATCTTCGTTTTGGGCGATATCTTGGAGACCTTCGATGTCGATCTCGTCGCCGCCGTGGCCGGCGTTGAGGACGACGGTACCGTCGAGGGCATGGCGTAGGTCGTCGGCGGTGATGGCCTTGGTGCTACCGGTTGCGGTGACCACGATGCCGGCGCGTCCCAGACCTTCGTGGAGTGCCGGGGTAGGGAACCCATCGTAGTGGGCGAACAGGCGGCGAATGGGGTCGAACTCGACGACCTCGACGTTCAGGCCAGCTGCTTTGGCGTAGGCGGCGATTCCACGGCCGACCGGCCCGTATCCGACCACCAGGGCGCGTCGACCGGAGAGGTGCATACCCGTAAGGCTGGCGAAGGCCTGCCAGATGGCTTCGCCCACACCGTGGCGGTTCTCAACGGCATTCTTGAGCCGTCCATCGTTGATGTTGATCAGCGGAAAGGGAAGGAAACCCCGTTGCCGAGCCCGAACAATGCCCGACCTTGAGATTTCGATGGCGGCGCGCACGTCGCTAATCTGAGCTTGCCGCTTGTCGAGAAGGGTGTCGAGCAGTCCAAAACCCACGTCAACCAGAATTTGCGGCTTGTGATCAAGCAGCTGCAAGTGGCGATCGCGCATGTCGCCGCCAGTGTAGACCTGCAGTCCGAAGCCGCGAAGCAGCTCGACGGAGGCCATATCCGTGGTGGCTGGACTCGCTGCGCTTACGATCCAGTCTCCGCCTCCGAGGATCAGCTCGCGGAGCAAGGTGGCCGTGAGGGAAGTGAGATGGAGGTTTAGACCGATGGTCATGCCCTCCCACGGGCGGGCCGCCGCCCAGTGGTTTCCGAGCCCTGGAAGGATAGGGAAGAAGGTGTTGATCCGTCCAACCTCTTGCTCAACGCGGAAGGTGTCTTGAGCGCTCATTCTGCTCCTCCTAGCTCTGCCGCGCGGAGGCTCAATTACCGCCTGCGAGTGTGTGGCCTAACACAAGTTTAGACGCCCGGTCCAGCCTATAAAAAAACTCAGTGGTCAGAATTCTGACTAGTGGGTATAATGTAGTTGGAGGCCGAAATGGCAGTTGCGCTGACGCGTCGGGCGTTCATCGCTGGTGGAGTCGCCGTTTCTACGGCGAGTGGCGTAACGGTATGGGGCCTTTCTCCTGGTGTGCCTCGCGTCAATGCGC
>JAACDH010000151.1 GCA_009936995.1 Rhodobacterales bacterium | reverse complement strand
GCGACCGCCGCAGGCGCGACCGCAGCAGGCGCGACCGCCGCAGGCGCGACCGCAGCAGGCGCGACCGCAGCAGGCGCGACCGCAGCAGGCGCGACCGCGGCAGGCGCGACCGCAGCAGGCGCGGGAGTCGGAAGGTCGGGCGCGTCGGTGGGTCCAACCGGCTGGGCCACGGCAGCTGGGGGCGGAGGCGGAGGCGCTACTGCGGCGACCTCGGGTTCTCCCAACAGCTGGTATTGCAGCGAGGCCTCTGCGACCAAACGGGGGCCGAGGAGGTGGTATACCGGCAGCAAGTCGATGCCGGCAGCGGCGACATCACCGGCCCGATTCGCGAGCCCACGAACCCCTGGCGCCAAATCGACCACCGAAGAGAGCAACGCGTCGGCGTCGGCCGATCGAGAGATGACAGAGACCTCAAGTATCTCGATCAATAGTGGGAGAACATTTGCAATCATCTCTGCGGCCCCTGGCCCCAGACGCGCCACGACCACCGCCATCTCGGCCTCGGCGTGGACCGCAGCGATTCGCGACAAGAGGCCGACCTCGTCGGACTCTTCGATGAAGGGAAGCACCACCTCAACCAAACCAAACAGACCGATAAGCACCCGACCCGTCTGAAGATCGAGGAAGCGGGACAGCTTTTGATCGGGCGTACCGGGAAACAACCGCTCAATGACCAACGCCAAAGTGAACGCCTTGTGCATGGCATCGCGGGCCTGTCGGTCGCCGAGACGCTCAGCCGTATATCCGCCTGTTCGCATGGCCGAGAGCACCCCTGCAGCCGCCTCGAGATTGGCCCAGACGCCATCCTGTTCGTCGAGCCCATCGAGGGCGTCCACCACCTCGATCGCCTTGGGTCCAGCACACCAGTCGAGAGCGGCCCGCTGCTGAGGATCAGAGGCGCCCACCACCTTGCCGAGCTCGGCCAGGCTAGACCAATCGCCATCGGGCCGTGGAGGAACCGCAAGAGCGATCACTTGCCGGCACCACCTTACCGAAGCCGAACCGTCGCGCCAGGAAGACAGACGTTGAGCAATTTCCAAGCTATCTCCTTCTGTTACAGCGCATCAGCAGCAAACCAGGGAGTGGCCACAGCCACCTCAGCCTCGTCCGACAAACTACAGAGATCGGCAACGGCGTCGAAGGCGAGCGTTAAGAGAGGCGTCCACATACCTAGATTCTACCTCACCAGTGCCGGGATAGCTCGGAGAGCATCTGGTCCCAGGAGCGCTCGGGTCCAAGGCGGTGGGAGCCCGAATCCCATAAACGCATCTCCAGCCCGCCTGTAGCAGTGTTGCAGCACCACACATTGCCGTTCAGTTCTCGGGCAATCGCCCACCAAGCGGCCGGCTGATACAAGATGTTCTCCTCTCCGAAGCGCATCCGAGACGTGAGCGGCGAGACCTCATCCACCGGCAGCAGCCCGTGTCTCCATGGCCAACCTCGAACATGCCCCAAGGGACCCGCTCCGTCGCACCGCTTATAGAGGCGCTGCAGCGGCTCGGGCAGGCACCAGTCCAGCGCCGCCCACTCCTCGGAGAGCGACGGTCGCGGGTTGGGGGGGGCGAGCGCAAACCACGTCCCGTCGGAGAACAGGACGATCTGGGAGGATTGCGAGCCCGCAACCTCGAAATACCCCGTCGCCCTCCTCTGCAAACACGCGCGCCAGGCCTCTGGTAAGGCCGACCGCAACAAGGCAGAGCGTTCGCCCCCTCGCCAAACCCAATCCGCCTTCGAAAGATCGACTCCGATCTTCATCAGATTTTCCCTCGCTTTATCTCCGTCTATCGCCATTTTCCCCTCGAAGCCGCCACTAGCAACGCCGTCGTTCTCGGTGTCCTCGTCGCTTCGCTTTCCCCCATCGGACCCTATTTCTGGTGGGCACCCTGCTGGTCGGGCAGAACGTCTGCCTTAACGTGAATCCACAGCAAACCATCTGAAGTGCCGGGGTTCGCGCGTTCGGACCCTTCGAGCCAACCAACGTCGCAACACGTTGGGCTGTTCAATGTACTAAAAGAGGCCGAGCGCGCAATCGTCCCAGATCTCGTCGAAGTCTTCGATGTAATCGAGCCCGTAGAAGTCCTCGCACGACATCTCGGCGAGGTTGTTGTAGGCGCGCGCTGCCGCTTCGGGCGAGTAGTCGCAGTCGAGGTCGTCCGCAACTTCGATGTACACTTCCAAGGCGATTTCCCAGTGGGACGCGCAGTCGGCGTGGCCGTAGTACTCGCGCAGATAGTCGCCTCTCTGACACTCTTGAAGGCGATTGCAGATCATGCCGGCACCCGACGCGGCGAAGTTCTTCTCTTTTATTTCGGAGGGGCCGCTACAGGCCAACAGACCCAGCAGCGAGAATCGAACGAGGTGGAGCGCGCTCATCGGCAATCCCAAACGAGGTCGCATGCCCCTTGGGCGTCGCCCTCGGAGAAGTCTTCGCAGCTGAGATTTCGGATACGAGAAACACAGGAGGCGGCTTCGTTCCCATCATATTCGCAATTGTCGAAGATGGTGTCGGAGCGGTCGTCGAGGTCGTCGCTGAGGTCGTCGATGCAGTCGTCGATGTCGCGAAACTCTGACTCGTAGTAGCCCTTGGCGCAGGTAGCGTACTTACCGCACTCGGCCGCCCCACGTTTCAGAGTGTAGTCCTTATGATCAAGCGATCCGCAGCCAAAGGCCATCAGAACCGCCAGTATCGATATCCGGCGCATGGGTTCCTCACGTCTTTCCGTTCCGATCATAGCCAACTCCTCAGTGGCGTGCTCAAAGGGTTTAGATTAAACGTTTGTATAGACTAAAGCGAGCGCTACATGTCCGCGAAGAATCGAGTTGTTGTCACCGGTATTACAGGCTTCCTCGGTTCTCATATTGGCCAGCACCTCGCAGCAAAGGGCACGCAAGTCACCGGCGCGGTTCGCAGCCCGGAGAAAGGTGCCTGGCTGCAAGACCAAGGCATCTCCATACTCCAAGCCGACCTGGCCGACGTCAACAGCCTGGTCGAGGCCTTCTCGGGGGCCGACACTGTGATCGCCAACGCAGCACTCTCCACCCGTGGGCGCGCATCGTGGTCCGAGTTCCTCGCCGCAAACCAGATGGGTGCTCGGAATCAAGTGTTAGCCGCCGCCAAAGCCGGCGTCAAACGCATAATATACATCTCTACCATCGCCGTCTATCGGCCTCGCATCAACCAGGTGAACCGCAACCCACCCATGCTCCTCGACGGCCCACCCCTCGCCATCTCTTTTGCAGTCACCGACTGGCGGTACGCCCTCTCTAAGGCCCACGGAGAGCGACTGGTCTGGGAGCTCTCCAAGGAGTACGGGCTACAAACAACCGTGCTGCGACCAGGCCCCATCTACGGCTCTCGCGACGTGAAGCTCACCGCCGGGTACGCCAAGAGCATGAGTCGGTCGGTTGCCTTCGCCCCCACGGTCCGAGTCCCCCACGTCCACGCGGGCGACGTCGCTCTGGCGGTGCAGGGGGCCATCGAGAATCCGCAGAGCGTAGGCCAGGCCTACAATGTCACCGCCGACGCCGTGTCGCCCTTCGAAGTACTCACCACCTGGAAGCGTCTGACCGGGACCGGGCCGCGGATTGTACCGGTGCCACTGCCCCTGTGGATCGACTTCGATGACACAGCGGCCCAGCGAGATCTGGGGTTCCAGCCGCGGAGCATCAAGCGCGGCATCGAGGAGGTACTGGCCGCCTAGGCTTCCAACCATCGATTCGGGTGCGACAAGGCCTCGTCGAGCAAACGCAGATACCGAAGTCTCGGCACCGGAACCGCCCCAAGACTTCGCAAATGCGGCGTGGCCTGTTGGCAGTCGATGAAGTGATAGCCGGCCCCGTGAAGTCTCCGACAGAGCGCAAAGAGCGCCACCTTCGAAGCGTCTCGGCGGGTGTGGAACATGGACTCGCCGAAAAACGCGCGGCCCATGGCCAAGCCGTATAGCCCCCCCACCAGCTGTTCGTCCTCCCAGACCTCGACGCTGTGGGCCACGCCGTCAGCGTGCAGCTGACAGTAGGTGTCGATGAGGTTCGAGGTAATCCAGGTGCCCGGCTCACCTGGTCGAGAGGCGCCCGCGCAAGCCTCGATGACGCCCGCAAAGTGGCCGTCGAAGGAGACCTGAAGCCGCCCCTGTTTCGTCAACTTGAGCAGGCTCTTCGAAGCTCGAAAGGCACGTGGCACCATAATCATCCGAGGATCAGGCGAAAACCAGGGGATGGGCGGTTTACCCTCCCATGGGAAGGCGCCCTTGGTGTACGCCTCAACCACAACCTCGGGCGTAAGCTCGCCACCGATGGCCACCAAGCCCGTTTCGTCGGGTTGCATCTCGCCGGCCTCGGGGAAGGCGGGGCGTTGACCATGGGTAAGGAACAGGGGAAAGTGCATCGCACACGGGTTAACTCAACGCACCCCGGAGCATCCATGTTGTCCTTCCTGTCTCGTCGCACCCCGCAGATGGTCACCGCCGAAACCGCCCTCCCCGGCCGCGCACAGGCCATCACAGTACCCGAACTACACGCCGTCAACGGCCACAAGATGAAAGGTCCGTGGCCCCGTATGGCCGAGCTCTTCGTGGGCATGGGCTGCTTCTGGGGCGCCGAGCGCAAGTTTTGGCAGCAACCCGGCGTTCACGTCACCTCGGTAGGCTACCAAGGCGGCTTCAGCGAGAACCCCACCTACGAAGAGACCTGCACCGGCCGCACTGGCCACACCGAAGTGGTCCATGTGGTCTACGACCCGGCCATTACCACTCTCGCAGCGATGCTAAAGGTGTTCTGGGAGAATCACGACCCCACTCAGGGCATGCGTCAGGGCAACGACTCCGGCACTCAATATCGGTCCGCGCTGTTCTTGACCTCCGACGCGGATTTAGCTGCGGCGAGGGTCTCGAAAGCGGCGTACGAGGCCAAATTGGTCGCGGCGGGACACGGAGTGATTACCACCGAGGTGGGCTTGGCGCCGACGTACTACTATGGCGAGGACTACCACCAGCAGTATTTGCACAAGAATCCGAGTGGGTACTGTAGTATCGGTGGAACAGGGGTTTCTTGCCCATCCGGCATCAGCGACGACCGCTGAGCGACCAAGGGTTTTGCGCCGATGAGCAGGCCGTTTTTAGAGCGCTGTCCAGAGCCTAGAGCGCGCTGCGAAACGCCAGACCCGACGAACGCCACAGCTCCCGCCGGGCTTCCTGCCGGAAACCCTTAAGTCCAATGGACGCAGGCACACCCGTCGAGCGGGTGCCCGCCCAGATGACGCCAGGTTGCTCGTCTCCAACGCAGAGCGTCATTGAGGGAAGGAAACAGTCCGAAAACATTTACGGTAATATCGACGGATGAAGAACTTCATTCTCCTAATGTGTCTGCCCCTCAACGTCGCATGGGCACAGACCCTGGCCTTCCACGACGACTTCACCGCGCTCAACTCCAGCAGCTATGGCGACCCCGCCGGCACCTGGGGATGGCAGGCGCTATTGGGTCCAACCGACCCCTGGCGTACGGACCTGAACAGCGGCGTGTCACCCAGTACCGACCGCTGGGCCGGCGGCTTCGGCGGCGGCATCGACAACTATGAGAATTTCCTGCTCACCGGCTCGAGCCTGTGGGCCGACATCGCCATCTCGGCCGACTTCTCTGTCCTAGACGACGACGAGGCCGGGCTGGTGGTCCGGTACAGCGCCACAGACTCGCACTACCGCTGCGGCGTCACCCAGGACCGCACGCCTGACTGCAGCGGCGACGGCGACCGTTACTCGGGAACTTATCTGCGCCGGGTCGACGCCAGCTGTGCCAACGATCACATCGTAGACAGCGATCCCTGGACCTACCCCGCGGACCAGATCTACCGTATGCGTCTGACGGTCATCGGCGATACAGTCACCTGCCGGATTGACATCGACCAGAATGGGTTCGACGTGGGCGACCTCGTGCTCAGCTACGTCGACCCCGACCCGGCCCCACCGGGCTTGGCCGGCCTGTCTTCGTTCGCCAATGGGCGCAGCATCGGTGAGCTGTTCTACGACAACGTGGTCATCACCACCTACGACACCGACGCCGACGCCGATGGCCTGCCAGACGCGGTCGAGAACGCCAACGGCACCGACCCAAACCTAGCCGACACCGACGCCGATGGCATCGACGATAATACCGAGACCGGCATGGCCGAGTTACCTCGCGACACCGATGGGGACGGCACCATCGACGCGCTGGACCTCGACTCCGACGACGACACGCTGCTAGACGCCACCGAGGGTGAGGACGACCCCGACGCCGATAGCCTGCCCAACTACCGCGACCTCGACTCCGACTCCGACGGCGTGCCCGACAACCTCGACAACTGCCCGGTGGGCGAGAACGCCGACCAGCTCGACACCGACGGCGATGGCATCGGCGATGCCTGCACCGACAGCGACGGCGACGGCGTCATCGACATCAACGACCTCTGCCCAGGCTTCGACGATAACCTCGACAACAATGGCAATGGTCTCCCCGACGACTGCGAGCTCTGCCTCAGCGTCGACCTGGACTTCGGGCTCTCCTGCTCCATCGACATCGAGGCCGTGGCCCCCCAAGGCGTGAGCCAGCTCGACGGCCCTTACACCTGTGGTTCGCCCGATCTGATCCAGGACCAACCCGAAGACGAGACCATCTACGCCTTCCGATGCCAGACCACAGGCGTCACCACAGCGACCCTCAGCAACCTGGACTGCGACGTCAACTTGTACGTCCTGGACAGCACCTGCGACGCCGATCTGGGCTGTATCGACGGCTCCAACGCGAGCGGCACCGGCGATGAGCAGGTGGTGTTCTCCTGTCGCGCCGGTGAGTTCTTCTTCTTGGTGGTCGAGCAGTGGAACGCGTCATCCTGTGCCGGTAACGGCGGAAATTACACCCTGGCCATCGAGGCCGGACCCACCAGCGGCAGTGCCGAAGACTGCATGGACGGTCTCGACAACGACCTGGATGGGCTCATCGACTGCGATGACCCAGACTGCGCCGGGTCCACCGTCTGCATCCCCGAGGACTGCGCGAACGGCGTCGACGACGACCTGGACGGCCTCGGTGACTGCGTCGATCCCGACTGTCCCGACGCCGATTTCGACGGCACCAACGATCTGTGCGACCTCTGCAATGGCGGCGATGACAGCATCGACGCCGATCTCGATGGTGTTCCCGACGACTGCGATATTTGCCTCGGCTTCGACGACGCGTTCGACCTCGACCTCGACGGCGTCCCCGACGGCTGCGACCTCTGCGCGGGCTTCGACGACGCCCTAGACGCCGATCTGGACACCCTCCCAGACGGCTGCGATCTCTGCCCCCTGGGCGATGACACCCTCGACGCAGACCTCGACGGCGTACCCGACGCCTGCGATATCTGTGCCCTGGGCGACGACAGCCTAGACACAGACACCGACGGTGTCTCCGACGCCTGCGACCTCTGCCCGGGCTTTGTCGACAGCGACGACGCCGATGGAGATGGCGTGCCCAACGGCTGCGATCTGTGCCCACTGGGTGACGACGGTGTCGACACCGACGCCGACACCGTCCCCGACGCCTGCGACGTGTGCCCCACAGGGAGCGATCTCCTGGACGCCGATCTCGACGGCACACCCGACGCCTGCGACGTCTGCCCGGGCTCCGACGACACCGTCGACTCCGACGCCGACACCGTGCCCGACGGCTGCGACCTGTGCGCCGGCGGCGACGACGCCCTAGACACCGACACCGACGGCACTCCCGACTTCTGCGACCTCTGCCCTGGCGCTAGCGACGCCCTCGACGCCGATCTGGACGGCGCTCCCGACGCCTGCGACCTGTGCGCCGGAGCCGACGACAGTATCGACGCCGATCTCGATGGCGTGCCGAACGGCTGCGACCTCTGCGCCGGCGCCGACGATGGCCTCGACTCCGATGGCGACAGCGTTCCGGATGGCTGCGACCTCTGCCCTGGCTCCGACGACGGCGTCGACTCCGATAGCGACACCGTCCCCGATGGCTGCGATCTCTGCCCAGGATCCGACGATCTCATCGACACCGACGTCGACACCACGCCCGACGGCTGCGACATCTGCCCAGGCTTCGACGATGGGCTCGACTCCGACGGCGACGGCATCCCCAACGGCTGCGACACCTGCGTCGGCCCCGACTCCGACGGCGACGGCGTCAACGACCCCTGCGACCTCTGCCCCGGCTCCGACGACAACCTCGACTCCGATGGCGACGCCAGTCCAGACGGCTGCGACGCCTGTCCTGGATTCGACGACACCCTCGACACGGACAGCGACGGCACCGCAGACGGTTGCGATCTGTGCCCCGCTGGCGACGACACCCTCGACGCCGATCTAGACGGCGTGCCGAACGCCTGCGATCTGTGCGTCCTCGGCGACGACACCCTAGACGCCGACACCGACGGCGTGCCCGACGCCTGCGACCTCTGCGCCGGCTTCGACGATCTCGACGACAGTGACGCCGACGGAACCCCCGACGGCTGTGATGTCTGCGCCGGCTTCGACGACGCGCTCGACGGCGACGTCGACGGCACCTCCGACGGCTGCGACGCCTGTCCGGGCTTCGATGACGCCCTCGATACCGACGGCGACACCGTGCCCGACGGCTGCGATGTGTGCCCCTCGGGCGACGACACCCTCGACACCGACGCCGACGCCGTGCCCGACGCCTGCGACCTCTGCCCCGGGGCCAACGACGCCCTAGACGCAGATGGCGACACGGTGCCCGACGGCTGTGACCTCTGCCCACGCGGAGACGACAACCTCGACACCGACAGCGACGCCGTTCCCGATGGCTGCGATCTGTGCCCCGGCTTTGACGACGGCCTCGACGCCGACGCCGATGGCACCCCAGACGGCTGCGACGTCTGCCCAGGATCCATCGACGCCCTCGACGCCGACTCCGATGGCGTACCCGACGGCTGCGAGCTGTGCCCCGGCTTCGACGACGGCCTCGACGCCGACTCCGATGGCGTTGCAGATGGCTGCGACCTGTGTCCCGGCTTCGACGACGCCCTCGACACCGACGCCGACAGCGTCCCCGACGACTGCGATCTGTGCCCCGGCTTCGATGACAGCCTCGACGACGACGGCGACGGCGTGCCCAATGGCTGCGACAGCTGCTTGGGCAGCCTCGCTGACACTGACGGCGATACCATCCCCGACGACTGCGATAACTGCCCGGGTTTCGACGACAATCTCGACGGCGACGGCGACGGTATCGCCGATGGCTGCGACAGCTGCCTGGTCGGCGACAACGCCCTGGACGCCGACGCCGACACCATCCCCGACGGCTGCGACGTCTGCGCGGGCTCCAACGACCTCCTCGACGACGACAGCGATGGCGTGCCCAACGGTTGCGACCTCTGCTCCACCGGCGACGACTTCCTAGACGACGACAGTGACGGCGTACCTAACGCCTGCGACCTCTGCCCCGCCGGCGACGACTTCTTAGACAACGACGCCGACACCATCCCCAACGCCTGCGATGTGTGCGTCGGCTCCGACGACCGCATCGACATCGACGCCGACGGCACCCCCGACGCCTGCGACCTCTGCCCCGGGTCCACCGACACCGCCGACGCCGACGCCGACGGTGTCCCTGACGGCTGCGATCTGTGCCCCGGTGGCGATGACGGCGTGGACTTTGACTTCGACACGGTCCCGGACGAATGCGACACCTGCCCGGGTAGCCTCGACTTTATCGACACCGACTTCGACGGCGTCCCCGACGGCTGCGACCTGTGCGCCGGCTTCGACGACCTCATCGACGCCGACAGCGACGGCGTCCCCGACGGCTGCGACCTGTGCGCCGGCTTCGACGACCTCATCGACGCCGACAGCGACGGCGTTTCCGATGCCTGTGACACTTGCCCCGGCTTCGACGACACCCTAGACGCGGACGCCGACACCCTCCCCGACGACTGCGACCTCTGCTCGGGGTCCGACGACCGACTCGATCTGGACGGCGATACCGTGCCCGACGGCTGCGACCTCTGCCCGGCCTTCGACGACCGCCTCGACGCCGATGGCGACACCATCCCCGACGCTTGTGACGTCTGCCCTGGCGGCGACGACGCCCTAGACGCCGACTTCGACACCGTGCCCGACCGCTGCGACCTCTGCCCAGGCGGAGACGACCACCTCGACTCCGACGGCGATGGCATCGCCAACTTCTGCGACAGCTGCGTCGGCGACCCCCTAGACACCGACCTAGACGGTGTTCCCGACGCCTGTGACATCTGCGAAGGTGGCGACGACGCCATCGACTCCGACGGAGACACCACCCCCGACGGCTGCGACCTCTGCGAGGGCTTCGACGACCGCCTCGACGCCGATGGCGACGGCATCCCAGACGACTGCGAGTCCATAGACACCGGAGACACGGGAGACACCGGAGACACCGGAGACACAGGCACAGACACAGACACAGGCACAGACACAGGCACAGACGCAGGGGACACGGGAGACACGGGCACAGGCCCAGAAGACACGGGAGACACGAGCACCGGAACCGGAACCGGAACCGGAACCGGAACCGGAACCGGAACCGGAACCGGAAGCCAAACTGGAGATACCGCCGGAACTGGGAGCACCGGAGGCACCGGGCAGACCGGACAGACTGGGATGACCGGGATGACCGGACAGACCGGACAGACCGGACAGACCGGACAGACCGGACAGACTGGGATGACCGGGATGACCGGGATGACCGGGATGACCGGGATGACCGGGATGACCGGGATGACCGGGGGCATTGACACCGGTCTCTCGACCACGACAACCACCGGAACCACAACCACTGGAACCACAATCACGGGGACCACAACCACTGGAACCACAACCACGGGGACCACCGGAACCGGCAACGTCCACACAGGGACCGACCCAAATTCCGGATCTCGCATCTACCGAGGCGGCGCCTGCGACTGTGATAATGGGGGTTCTCCCTGGGGTGGTTGGTTGCTACTGCCCGGTCTACTGTGGCTTCGAAGGGCGCGCCCAAGCCGCTGATCGGACCACCGCTCGAAAGAGAGACTCGTCAACACACTTAGGTGCTGACGGCCATCGAGGCTGCTCTGCTGATGAGGCCCATCATCCTACGGAACGTCTCGAGCCGCGGCATCCCTTTGAAATGTGTTCGCCGTGGCCTGAGACGTTCGGCATATTATAGGGATCCATGACCTCCAAAAAAGCCCCCTTGAACCGCGACGCCCTGGCTTCGATCAGCGCGTCGACGCTCGGTCATTACCAGACACAAGCCGAAGACTTCTGGCAGGGCACCCGCGACCACGACGTCACCCAGAACCGCGCCGCGCTGCTCCGGCATCTTCGGACCGAGGGTCCGGCGCGCATCCTCGACCTGGGCTGCGGCCCGGGCCGAGATCTCATCGCGTTTACCGCCGCCGGTCACCACCCGGTGGGGTTGGACGGTGCAGAGCGCTTCTGCGAGATGGCTCGCACACACTCCGGATGCGAGGTGCTGCACCAGGATTTCCTCGCGCTCTCGCTCCCCGCCGCCGCGTTCCACGGCATCTTCGCCAATGCCTCGCTCTTCCACGTGCCGACGCAAGAGCTGCCGCGGGTGCTGTCCGAGCTGTGGGAGACGCTGCGGCCCGATGGGGTGTTGTTTGCCTCCAATCCGCGGGGTGACAACCAGGAAGGATTCAACGGTTCACGCTACGGCTGTTACCACGACCACACCCGCTGGCAGACCCTGGTCACCGCGTGCGGCTTCGTCGAGCTCGAGCACTACTACCGACCACCGGGCCGTCCACGAGCTGAGCAGCCCTGGCTCGCGACGGTTTATCGCAAGCCTCTGGCGTAGCCCCCGACTTTCGAACGGAGATGGGCGGTAAGATCCTCGTAAATCTTGGGAAATTCCCAGGAAACCTTGCCCACTCCGTACAATAGTTGCGGTCGCTCCACAGCCAACCCCACGGCTACTGGTAGACGATTTAGAAGAATCCACATATCTACTATGAACCAGGTACAACCAGGATTTATTTCGACATCCACCAGGGGCACTGACCTAAAACTGGACCCCGGCGCGCCCATTCTGGGGCTAAGTTTGGCCAACTCAAGCGACGCTTATCGGTGTCAAACTCACAGCAGACCGTGCATTATTGGCCCCACACTACTATGTGCGTTGCAAACAGGAAGGTAAACATGCCCCAAGGCAAGATCAAGCGACTCACAGACCGAGGCTTCGGCTTCATCGAAACGGCAGACAAGAACGACATGTTCTTCCACATGTCGACGCTCCTCAACGCACAGTGGGACGACCTTCAAGAAGGCCAGTCCGTCGAATTCGAGATCGGTGAGGGCCCCAAGGGTCCCCGCGCCGAGCAGGTCAAAGTTCTCTGATCAGCAGAGATTAGAGATTGCGCTGAACGGGCTCTCCGTGTTCATGACGGAGCCCCGACAGTCGGTCGAGCGCTGAATTCAGGCGATCGCCCCCAAACGCAGCCACGAAATTCGTGGTCACGTGAACGGGTCGTTTCGTCGGAAACAGCGCTTTTTCTGCGTTT
>JAACDH010000150.1 GCA_009936995.1 Rhodobacterales bacterium | reverse complement strand
TCTCTGAATCTGAACGCCGTGGGCAAATCCTCCGATCTGCCCGATCCGTGTTCATCGAGAAGGGCTTTGTCGCCGCGCGGGTCGAAGATGTGGCCAAGCGCGCCGGACTTTCGAAAGGCGCCGTGTACTTTTACTTTTCATCTAAGCGCGACCTGTTCCTCTCGTTGGTCCGCGAAGAGCACGAACAGACGTACTCGTTTCTCGACTCCGCAGACGACGATGGCCGGCCGGGCGCCATCAAATTGATCGATCTTGGCCAAAAATACCTCGACTACTTCGCCGGCCTGAAGTCCCCTCCCCGCTTCTTTTTGATGATGTGTGAGCAGGGCATCCGAGACGAAGAAATTCGCGAGGAGTGCCAAGCTGTTCACCAACGCTTCGTCGACGCCGCCACCCGGGTTCTCGCCCAGGGCATGTCCGAGGGTACCTTCCGCCAAGGCGACCCTATTGCTGCAGCCCAACTCCTTAAAGCGATGATTGATGGCATGGCAGGCCAGTCGGCCATCGGTATCCGCCCCGACCGCGAACGATTGCTGGGCGATGGCCTCAACCTCATTCTCCGCGGAATTTTGGCGCCCACCGATGGCGAGTAGCGGCCTCACCGCCAACATGGCGATTATTCGTCCAGATCGGCGCCTCCACCTGCTGGGGGCAAACGGAAAGTCCCTGTTCCAAACCGGACCAGCCGACCCCACACTGCTGTACGCAAGTTGGACGGGCCCAGAACAAGACTTGGGCCTGTACAGTTGGCCTACGTGGTCTCCCGATGGCACCCAAGTAGCCTGTTTCCGGGTGCCACGGCAGGGCCAGACACCAGAGCTCATTGTGCACACGTCCGATGGCGTTCTGTCACAAATTCTGGCCCAGTTCGACGACCGAATACCCATTTATTGTCAATGGTCCCCTGATGGAAAGAGCCTCGCGTTGCTCTGCCAAGTCGAGGAACGGCTGGCCCTAAGCCGTATCTCGCTCGCCACCGGCGTCGAACACCCGCTTCTCAAGGGCAGCCCGCTGTTCTTCACCTGGGCCGACTGCGATCACATCGCCTGCTTCGTCGGTGAAACCAACAACCGCGTCCGAATGGCACTGCTCAATATACGCACCCGAGCCATGGAGTTGCTCCCCGGTCAGCCCGGCAACTTCTGCACGCCGGTCGTGTTGGGCGACAAAGTGGCCTACGTAGCCCATCGCGAAGGCGGCCTCTCGGTGTGGATGGCCAACCAACACGAAGCGCGGCGGTTGATGTCGATACACGGGCTCGCGGCGCTGATGCCCTCACCCAACCAAAAACTACTCGCTGTGGCCACCGCGGAAAACGAGCGTAGTAGCTATCGAAAGCTCCGCATACTCGACCTCGAAACGCTCGCGTTCACCTCCATGAATGTTCCCGCCTGCGAAGCTTTTTTCTGGACCCCCGATGGCGAGGCGCTCTTGGTCGCCGAGATGGATCGTCGTTCTGGTGTCGTCGCTTGGTCCCGGGTCACACTGGACGGCGAAGTGAACCACCTGGGCGACATCAAACCGTCCCGCGACCTTCGCTTCTACCTGCGGTTCTTCGAACAGTTTGCCACGTCCCACCCCATCATCTCGCCAGACGGCAAGAGCCTACTGCTTCCGGGAGAGCTGGACCGAACGGGGAACGAGAGCGGGCTGTGGCGGATACCCCTCGACGGAGCACCACCGGTGCGCGTCGGCGAGGGTTTGCTCGGTATCTGGGGGCCCGCCCCTTGACGGGCAGCCCTTCGGATCGTACCACCACCCATCGGTGACACTAAGGAGATTTTATGGCCATCCGCGAAACCCTCGCATCCCTTCTCGGCGGAAGCCGTCCATCAGACTTAGATATTCGCCAAATGGTGAACGATGCCGTCGCCGCCCAGAGCAGCGGAGACAACGACAATGAAGCGCTCGAAGCAGAGATCGCCCAGCTAAAAAAGAAGCTGAACATGGCCATGGGCGCGGTTCAGGCCGCGACTGCACAGTTGATGGCGCTAAAGACAGAGCTGACAAATACCAACGGGGCCGTCAAGCAAGCCACTCAACACGCCACCACCGCTAAGGCCACCGCCGAGGCTGCTGCCGACGGCCTCACCGCTGTCGAAGCCCGAATGGATGCGCTGGTCGAGAAGTTGGGCACGGCCTCCGCGCCCACCAAGAAGAAACCAGCCGCAAAAAAGAAGGCCGCCCCGAAAAAGGCGGCCTCGAAGAAGACGGGCGAAGCGCACCCAGAGAACTGCTCCGTGGACGGCTGCGACAACGAGCATCGGGCCCGCGGTTACTGTGCCAAGCACTACCAACAATGGAAGCGCGGCACCCTTAGCTAGTGCCTAGATGTCGAACGTGACGCCCTGCGCGAGGGGGAGGTCCTTGGACCAATTCAACGTGCAGGTTTGGCGGCGCATGTAAGCCTTCCAAGAATCGGAACCGGCTTCGCGACCGCCACCGGTGTCTTTCTCGCCACCAAACGCTCCACCAATCTCGGCGCCCGAGGTGCCGATGTTGACGTTTGCGATACCGCAATCCGAGCCGCTGTGAGCCAAGAAGGGCTCGGATGCGCGGAAGCTGTCGGTGAAGATCGAGGACGAGAGTCCTTGATCGACGTCGTTCTGGAAGCCAATTGCCTGGCTTAAATCCGAATACGTGAACACGTACAAGATGGGCGCGAAGGTCTCTTCTTTCGCCACGGGGAGGTCGACGTTCGCACGAACGACGGCAGGCACCACGTAGCTGCCTGGACGGTCTACGCGGGTACCGCCGCAGAGCACTTCGCCGCCTTGTTCCTGGATGGTGGAGATGGCGGCGAGGAACGTCTGAACGGCGTCTTCGTCGATCAGCGGTCCGACCAACGTTCCGGACTCCATGGGATCACCGATGGGGAACTTCTTGAAGGCCGCGACCAAGCGTGACGTGAACTCCTCGGCGATGTCTTGGTGGAGGAATAGTCGACGGGTGCTGGTGCAGCGCTGTCCGGCGGTTCCGACCGCACCAAAGGCCACGCCCCGAAGAGCGAGATCGAGGTCGGCGTCTTTGTGCACGATGATTGCGTTGTTGCCACCAAGCTCGAGCAGGCTGCGACCCAAGCGTTTGGCGACGGCCTCGCCGACGATACGACCCATGCGGCACGACCCCGTGGCGGAGATGAGCGGAAGGCGGCGATCGTTGATCATCGTCGTGCCCACGTCGGCGTCGTCACCGATAATGAGGCCCATCACGCCGCCAAAACCGTGCTCGGTCATGACTGCATCACAGATCTTATGCGTCGCGATGGCGGTGAGCGGAGCCTTCAGGCTGGGCTTCCAGATCATTACGTCCCCCGCGATCGCAGCCACCATAGCGTTCCAGGCCCAAACCGCGTTGGGGAAGTTGAACGCGGTGATGATTCCGACGATGCCCATGGGGTGCCACTGCTCGTACATGCGGTGGCCGGGGCGCTCGCTGTGCATGGTGAGACCGAAGAGTTGACGAGACATACCCACGGCCAGATCGGCCATGTCGATAGACTCTTGGACTTCGCCGAGGCCCTCGCTGAGCACTTTGCCCATCTCGAGGGTGACCAAGCGACCCAAATCGTCTTTCTGCTTACGCATCGCGTCGCCCATCTGACGAACAATCTCGCCACGAGCGGGCGCGGGCAACATCCGCCACTTTACAAACGCAGCATGAGCCTCGGCCACGACCTTCTCGTAGTCTTGGAGGTTGGCCAACCGGACCTTGGCGATCTCTTCGCCAGTTCCTGGACTGGTGATAGTGATCACACGACCCGTGGTTTCGATGAATCCGCCCTTTGTGGCAGCGCCATTGTTGATGGCATCGATGCCGAGACGAGCGAGGAAGTCATGAGCCATAGTTGGCCTCCAGGATTGCAGGCCGTCCGGATATCCCCTTCACAGCGAACGTCAAACCGGGCACAGATCCCCCAGGGTTAGGCTTTTACACGTAGGCCCGCTAAACGGGCCCGTACAATGATCCCAAAGCCCCCTTCCCACTCCGGAGTTCTAAATGTCGCTGTCTCGCTCGCTTCGCGTCGCCCTCGGTGCTGCTTGGATTGTGGCGTGCGGCAGTACCGCCCCAGACGCGGACCCGTCTGACGACACCAGACCTTCGCAATCGAATGTCTCCACGACCTCCACCTGGGTCCCCATCGATACGGCCTATTACAGCGTAAACTACGTGGGCGAGGCCCTCATCAGCGACATCACGTGGACAGGTACCGAGTCCTCCCGTTTCGTGGCGCTGCCTACCGGAACGGTGATGTGCGAGTACACGTTCGACGCCAGCGGCACTCCGTACGACGGCACCGAAGCCTGCCAAGACCCCGACGGCAACGCGTGTCGCTTCGCGTTCGACGTCTCCCTCTTCGTCGGCGCCATCACCGACGGCGACCTCTGCACCGACTTCAACTATGCAGGCTCCACAGTCGGCGGCTCATACTCCTACGGATTCACCGACGACTACGTGATGGGCGGAAACAGCTACGGCCAGACCTTGATGTTTCTGTACAGCGATGGCTGGTTCTCCATCTATGGCAGCGCGGCGTTCAACGAAGAAGCGTCCACCCTAAACTATGACTGGTCCTGGGGCTACGGAACCTACGCACTCTAGGGAGCGGGCTTCGGTGCAGGGCCAACCTGGTCATCGGACTTCACCCACTTCATTTTTGCTGCTTTTGCCTTTTCGAACAATAATTTCGCCGCGTCTTGCTCACCCGACTGCCAGAGTAAGTTCGCACCGAGCAAGAGCAGCTCGGGGTGCTCCGGATGCAGCCCGAGCCCCTCGTCTAGTGCGATCTGCGCCTGGGCGTACCGCTTTAGGTTGAACAGCGCCTGGGCTCTCACGTGTAGAAAATCGGCGCGCATCGCCGGTGACGGAGCCAGCGAAGAGGGGCCATACTGGGCAGGCGCAGGCGCCAAGAATGCATCGACCAACACCAACTGGGCTGTCCAGTCCCCGCCGCGGCCGACGATTCGCGCCAACGCCATCGCCGCAGGACCATTCTTCGGGTGATGCCTGAGCTCGAGGCGTAACATGCGCTGTGCCCGCTCCACCTGCCCGGCCCCAGCCGCCGACGCAGCAACGTGAAAGGCCACATCTCGCTCGGGCTTGTCGGCGACCACCGCTCGCTCCAGCAGGGGCATACCGGCGCTGGGGTTGCCCTTGCGAACCATCATCACCCCAAGAACACCGGCGATTCCCAGGTCACTGGGATCCTCTTGGAGGTACGCAGCCGCAAGCTCCATTGCCTTTTGTTGGCCATTCGGAGCCTCGAGCAGCGCAACCACCGCCATCACCCGCAATTTGGGTGCGAAGGGCATCAGCTCGCTGGCCTCCTGAAAGCGCTGTGCGGCCTCTTCGTACCGCTGCCCCTTAGCGAGGGCGATGGCCAACCCCTGTAGTAGTACTGCGTTTCCAGGGTCTTTATCGAGGGTGCGGTCCATGAGCGCGATGGCTTGATCGGTCTGGCCACGCATGGCCAAGATCTGCGCCCAGCGGGTCTGAAACTCACTCACATCTGGATACTGAAGGGCCAGCTTCTCGACCAGAACGCCCACCTCTTCGTGCTTCTGTTCCAAGACGAGGTGTTCGAGTCTCTGCACGTCTCGCACCAGCACCAACCGATCTTTTGGGTCGGGGAGCGCGCCATCTCTGTCCCCAAGAAAAGCGCCATCCATATACCCGAGCGCCTCCAACTCTGCGGTCAGCGCTGGGGTCCTTGGGTGGGCAGGATCGATCTGTGGCGCCTCGAACCCAAACCCATCGAGCAGTCGCCGTAGCTGCGCGACCACCTCGGGGTTTTCGTCGGCGACGTTGTGCGCCTCGAGCGGATCGCTACCCTCTTGTCGGTACAGCTCGGGGCGGCCGAGGTCGATGAGCTTCCAGTCCCCCCAAACCACGGCACGGTGGGCCTGTACGCCAAAGCGCTGCTCGAGTTGGTAGCTCTCTAGGTAGACGGGCTTGGGTTCGCTTCCAGGCACCGCTCGCCCATCCACAACGGGTAGCGCGGGCAGCCCCAAAATGGACAGCACGGTGGGCGCGACATCGACCAGGGAGACGGGCTCTTGAATTTCACCCGGTTCAACACCCGGTCCGCTGATGAAAAACGGTACGTGCTGAGTCGCGTTGTACACAAAAAGACCGTGGCTGATTTCAGAATGCGCTCCTAGCCCCTCGCCGTGATCTCCAACGATTACAAACAAGGGTGGACGTCCTTTATGAGCGCCTACCAGACGACCGACCTGGTCGTCTATATAGGCCAACTCACCGTCGTAGACCCGCTGCTCCGCTTCGTCCAACCACGGCTTGGGAGGTAGGTACGGAAAGTGTGCATCGTACAGGTGCAGCCAAGCGAAACGAGGCGGCCCGTCCGGCGCTTGCGCCGATCGCCACGCAAGCACATCGTCAACCACAGCCTCTGCTGGGCGCTCGGCGTGCCACAAGTCGCGACCGGATGGAATGGCATCAAAGTACTGGTCGAAGCCCTGGTCGAAGCCCCACTGACGAGTGGTCACAAAGGCAGCCACCGAGGCGACGGTGATGTAGCCCGCGTCGGCCAGCGCTTCGGTGAGCGTGTGCTCGGAGGCCGACCCCTCGCGGTCACCGTTCGCACGTATCCCTAGGTTTGGTGGGTATTTACCGGTAAATATGGATCCGTGTGAAGGGATCGTCAGCGGCAGCGGGGAGTAGGCGCGTCGATAGAGGCGACCCGACCTAGCCAGGGTGTCGAGATGCTCCGTGTGCGCTGACTCGTAGCCGTATGCGCCCAGCCGATCGGCGCGAGTGGTGTCGAGGGTCACCAGCACCACGTCTGGAAGTTCGCGGTGCGGTGTTGGCGCCGACGGAGAAGACTGCGGCCCCGAACAAGCGGAGACCATCCCCCAGAACAAGAGGTGACGGATCATGGGCGACCGACCACGAGCCATGGCCGAAGTTGTCGCAGGCTTCGTTGCTTGGCGTGCACAAGGGAACTCCACTGGGTCGAGAGTCTGGCCTGCGATGCAGCGTCGCCGTCTTGCAGCGCCAGGTACCAACGAGAGGCCAAAGCCTCGGGGTGACGGGGATCGGGATGGCGGTCCAAGAGCGCTCGCGCCTCATCGATGCGACCGAGATCGACCCACACCCGGCTACGGATCGCCACCGCTAGTCCATCATCCAGCCCAAACTGCATCCCAGGCCTGCCAAATATTGCCTCGGCATCCTCGGCGCGCCCAAGCCGCCTCAAGGCCTCGGCGCGCCAGAACGCAACCTGGAAGTTGTTGAGCGTGCGCCCGAGTTGAATGGCGAGGAGTTGTTCAGCGGAAATCGGATCATCTAGGTCCATCCAACGTTGTGCGTCGAAGATCGCGACCAAGGGCATCCCAGCTAGCGAGGAAGTGACCGCGTAGATCGAACCATCGACGTCACGCCTACCCAGGCGGAGGGCAAGTTCGGCCTCGATTAGCAGCCAGAGTAAATCCCCCTGCGCGCATCCGGCCAGCTGTACAACGGCTTCATCGGCGCCTTCCGCATCACCCAGAAAACCGCGCACCTGCGCCAGCTGCATCCAGCCCTTCGCTTGGAGCGGCGCCAACTCGGTGGCCTCCAGAAACGACGCCTCGGCCCCCAAAGGATCCCCCGTCTTCAGGAGACAGAGCCCCTCGGCGCGGGCTGCATCGGCGCCCCAGGCACGTTTTGTACGCAAACGCTGCAACAGCTCGAGCGCCTCGTCACACCTCGACATGCCCGCCAAACCCTGCGCCAGTCCCAGCTGTCCCCGTCCCAAACGCGGTTGCGAAGCCAGAACATTGCGAAACGTCTGAACCGCTACCCGATATTCCCCCCGAGCGAGCTGCGTGTTGCCCAACATCAGCGTGGGCGCCACACGAGGCGGTACATCCCCCGCAATGCAGAACAGGGCGAGCAGCACTGGCCAACGGAACCGAACCGACATGAGACCCACGGGAGAACGACATTCTTCTATCGGAACCGCCGATTCAGTGCGAAAAGTCGAACAGAGACTTCAGGGCGCGCAAGCCCGATACGTCGTTGGTTTTGATGCGTCCGCGCGCGATGTCGAGAGGACCGGGCATCTTACCGTCGATCACCATCCGCAGAAACAACTTCTCGGTGGTCTTCAGCACCACATCGGCCTCGCCGTCGCGCTTTCCCGAATGAACCATCAGGGCGTCCGGTGTCATCTCAACCGTATATTTGTGAGGTCCCACAGAAAAGTAGTACGACCGGTTGCCGGTAAGCACGCCAGTGCGGTACCGGTCAGGCATCATCTGAAACAGCTCGGGAATGGTTGGCATGGCGCACGAATCCTTATCAGAATTAGCTGCTAGAATCGAAGCAATGAGCGAGGAAGCTGCGAAACAGCGACTCGACGAGCTCGTTCCAGAGCTGAATAGACACAACAAGCTCTACCACGTCAAAGACGCCGCCGAAATCGACGATCGCAGCTACGATCTGATGTTCCGTGAGCTCGAGCTCACCGAAGCCGCCTTCCCCACGTTGATTCGCAACGACAGCCCTACCCTGCGCGTTGGCGGCGCACCGGTGTCTGGCCTGGTACCGTTTGCACACGACGTGCCCATGCTCAGCCTGTCGAACGCGTTCAACGCCGACGAGCTGCGCGATTTTGACCAACGTTGCCGCAAGAAGCTCGGCAAAGACGCGCCCGAAGTGCTGTCCTATGCGGTGGAAGCCAAGCTCGACGGCCTCGCAGCGGAGTTGATCTTCGAAGACGGCCACCTTGTGGGGGCGGGCACCCGCGGTGATGGCCGCGTCGGCGAGAACATTCTCCACAACGTGCGCACCATCCGCACCATCCCTCGACACCTGATCGGCCTGAATCTCCCCACGCGCTTGGCCCTGCGCGGAGAGATCTTTTTCGATCTCGCTGGCTTCCATGAAATGAACAGGCGACGGACTGCGCGGGGCGACAAAACCTTCGAGAACCCTAGGAACGCCGCCGCCGGAGCCGTCCGACAGCTCGATCCTTCGTTGGCGGCCGAACGTCCGCTTACGTTCTTCGCGCACTCTCATGGACAAGCGGATGGGGTCGAGATGCCTGAGCACCACCTCGAACAGCTTGCGCTCATTGGCAGCTGGGGAATTCCTATAAATCCGCTGAATCGATTGGTCGAAGGTATTGAATCGGTAATCAATGCTATCGCCGACCTCGGCGAGCAACGCAACTCGCTGCCCTACGAAATCGACGGCGCGGTGGTCAAACTCAACGACATCCAATTACAGACCGACCTCGGCTTTGTCACCCGCTCCCCACGGTGGGCCATCGCCTACAAGTACCCGCCTCCCCGCGTTCAAACCGTGCTGGAAGACGTGGGCTTCCAGGTAGGCCGTACGGGCGCCATCACGCCGGTCGCGTGGCTCAAGCCGGTACGGGTGGGCGGCGTCACAGTCAGTCGGGCCACGCTCCACAACGCCGACAACATCCGAGAGCTAGATCTCCGCATCGGAAGCACAGTATCAGTGGAGCGTACGGGCGACGTGATCCCCAAAGTGGTTGAGTCCATCATCGACGAAGCCCACGCCAATCTTCCCGCCGTGCAGTTCCCCTTGAACTGTCCCGAATGCGCCACCCCGCTCGTTCGAGAGGACGACGCGGCCGCCACCCGATGTCCAAATACCCTCACCTGTCCCGCCCAACTAACCGCCACCATTCGACACTTCGTCTCCCGCGGCGCGATGGACATCGAAGGCATGGGCGCCAAGCTGGTCGACCAGGTGGTTGAACGACGGCTCGTAACCAGACTCTCCGACCTCTACGCACTACAACTCGCCGATTGGTGCACCCTAGAGCGCATGGGGAGGAAATCCGCGGAAAACTTACTTGAATCCGTCGAAAAAAGTAGAAGCAGACCGCTGGAATACGCCATCGCCGCGCTGGGCATCTCCGAAGTCGGGGAGTCTACCGCTCGCGACCTCGCCCAACAGTTCCGCAGCCTCGACGCCCTCATCGCCGCCACCGTTGAAGATCTCTGCGAAGTGCGAGGGATCGGTGACATCGTGGCCGCAAAGGTTCGGCAGTTCTTCGACGACGAAGGGCATATGGCCGAGGTCATTCGGCTTCGAGAGCTCGGCGTGCTCTTCCCAAGCCTGCCCGACCTGCCCGACGCGGCGGAAGCAGTCGACGCCGACAACCCCATCAACGGCAAGCGCTTCGTCCTCACGGGCACGCTGCCCACCCTAAAACGCAGCGATGCCAAAAAGCAGATCCTCGCGGCAGGCGGCAGCGTTTCCGGGTCGGTCTCCCAAAAAACCGATGTCCTCGTCGCAGGGGAAGCCGCTGGTTCTAAGCTGACAAAGGCTCAAGAACTTGGCATCCTGGTCATCGACGAACCTACGTTGATCGCCTGGCTCGAAAGCCTCTAGAGAACATTTGAAAGGGCTTTGGCGTTGACAACAACTGGCTCTCTACCGATAATGGGGCCCCCGCGGAGCAACCCCAACGCTCCCAACGACAGGAAGGGTCTTCCCCACATGCCCGTCGACTTCCCCGGCCTATACGACATGACTATCGAGGAACTTAGGTCCAAAGCCACTGATCTCGGTATCTCCGATGCACCCAAGCTCCGTCGAGCCGACCTCGTTTTCGAAGTCGGCCGCATCGAAGGAGACGGTGAACGCGTTCAGTATGGACGGGGTGTCCTCGAGGTCCACGGCGAGGGATTCGGCTTTTTGCGATCACCGCAGACGAATTTTTTACCAGGCACCAACGACATCTACGTGTCGCAGAGCCAAATACGGCGTTTTAGACTGAAAACAGGCGATAGCGTCATTGGACAGGTCCGGCCGCCCAAAGAGGGTGAGCGCTATGTTGCGCTGCTCCGCGTCGAGAGCATCAACGGCGACAACGCCAACAGCGAGCCGCACCCCTTTGAGTCGCTCACCGCCATCTACCCCGACGACCGCATCCATATGCAGTCCGATCCTTACCTGCGCGCCATAGACCTTGCGGCGCCGTTGGGGTTGGGACAACGGGGCATCCTCCTCGCTCCACAACGGGCCGGACGGATCGAGTTGCTGCGCCGGGTCGCATCGCAGCTCGCTCAAGAGGACGACCTACACGTGACCATCCTCCTAATCGGAGAACGTCCCGAAGAGATTCACGAGTGGCGCAAGGCGACCACCGCCGAAGTCATCGCCACGCCCTTTGACGAACCGCCCAGCCGCCACGTCCAAGTGGCAGACATCGTGTTCGAGCGGGCTCGTTCTATGGTCGCACGCGGCGAAGACGCTGTCCTGCTTGTCGATTCCCTGTCTCGTCTGATGCGC